>CAYUXO010000004.1:0-54907 GCA_964448865.1 uncultured Anaerolineales bacterium | reverse complement strand
GATGCATGAACGGGATCTGGCTGAGCGCATGAGAGAATTTACCCGGGGAGAAATTGATGTGTTGTTATCCACATCGATCATCGAATCCGGCCTGGATATTCCCAATGCGAATACCCTGATAGTCGATCGGGCTGATATGTTCGGCTTGGCCCAGCTTTACCAACTGCGAGGCAGAGTGGGGCGCGGCGCTCAACGGGCCTATGCTTATTTTTTCCGGGACAGAAGTGGAACACCCACTCTGGAAGGCCGCCTGCGGCTGGAAACCATCGCAGAACACACGGACCTGGGCGCTGGCTACTCGATTGCCATGCGGGACCTGGAAATCAGGGGTTCGGGAGATATCCTGGGCACCCGCCAATCAGGTTATATCGCTGCCGTGGGATTTCATCTCTATACCCGCTTGCTGGCAGACGCTGTCAAGCGTCTTAAAAAGGATGAGGGCGGTCCCTCAGCGGAGGATGAGCTGCCCTTCCAGATTTTGCGTCCCCTGGTGAATATTGATCTGCCCCTGCCGGTGGGCATTCCCGAAAATTACATCCCGGACCGTTCCGTGCGCCTCAGCCTTTACCGCCGGGCGGCAGCCATTATGGTTGCCCGCGAGATCGATGAGCTGCGGGTGGAATTTAAAGATCGTTTTGGTCCCTTGCCAGAATTAGTTAATAACCTGCTTACACAGCTGGAGATGAAGCTACTGGCAGAAAGCGCCGGTGTGGAGAGTATTTCCATCCAGTATGGCAAGATCAACCTGGGATATCCGGAGGGAAAAGCCCTGCCGCAGCCCTGGGAATTTGAATACAAGGTGCGCTTCGGGGAATCTTCAGTTTGGATCCCTCTTGATTTGAGTGATAAAGGTTGGGTGGAGAAACTGACCGCCGTTCTGGTTGGATTGACAGCTTACTAAAAAGCAAATAACCACAGATGTACTTTGACAAGGTCACATCGGAACGGTATAATTGACGCTTGTTGAAAATGAAGTGTATTTGGAGAGTGTTTTATGGCGAACGAAGAGCTGAAGACGCCTGAAACAATTGAAGACTTGGAACCTAAAATGAAGGTTGCGGGAAAGGTCTTGAAGACTTCCCTGGCGGGTGCGATTGTTGATGTTGGTGTCGGTGTACCGGGTGTGATTCATATATCTAAAATTCAGAAAGGAACCGTGACCCGTGTTGCGGATATATTAAAAGAAGGTCAGGCGGTTGAGGTCTGGATCCAGCGGACTGACCCTGAAAACAAAAAGATCGAGCTGACCATGTTGGAGCCCCTGGGAATGGACTGGCCCGAGATCCGGCCCGATATGGAGCTGGTAGGAACAGTTACCCGGATTGAGAAGTATGGCGTTTTTGTGGATATTGATGCTGAGCGCCCAGGTTTAGTTCATATCAGTGAAATGGCCCACGGTTATGTGCGCACCCCGACGGATATTGTCAAGAAGGGTGACGAGATTAATGTGAAAGTCCTCAAGGTAAACCGCCGCAAAAAGCAAATCAAATTGAGCATGAAAGCGCTTGAGGATCCCCCAATGGTATCTTTTGATTTTGATGATGACGACGAGAAGAGAGAAGTAACCCCAACAGCTTTTGAAGCTGCCATCCGCAAGGCCATGGAATCCAATGGCGAGAACAGTGAGTTGGCGAACATGATTTCTGAGCTGAAAAAATAGTTCAAAACCTATTAGGTCGATATTCAAAAAGGCTGCTGAAACAAGCAGCCTTTTTTGTTTTAACTTAAGTTATTTTGATGAATTTCTGAACATATTTGAAAACCCCCTGAACAGTTCCCCTGCTCTTGATATAATCTGTCACATAGACCTGATATTCTATGCACAGCCCAGCCATGATTAGAACTGTTCTGCCATCCCGCAAAAGGAGTTCCCATGGGAAATGATTCCTCCCTTTCCCCTCAACTCAAAGATTTCCTGGACCAGAACGGCACCCGGGGCAGGACCATGCTGCTTCCGGCTTTGCTGAAAACCCAGAAAATCTATGATTATATTCCCCGGGAAGCTGCCGCTTCCATCAGTGAATCCCTCAATGTTCCACTGGCGGATCTTTATGGAGTGATCGAATTTTATTCTATGTTATCAAGTAAACCCCGGGCGGAAACTTCCATCCGGGTTTGCACCACTCCTTCCTGTGCCTCCCAGGGCAGCGGAGACCTGGTTACCGAGCTTTGCCAGCACCTGGGTGTCGGGGTTGGTGAAGCTACCATGGACGGCCGCTACATTATTGAAGAAGTGGAATGCCTGGGTTTATGCGACCATGCTCCGGGTGTTCTGGTTGGCGATGATATGGTAGGGGAGGCCACCCTGGATAAGATCTTCAATCCAGAAAGCCATCCTCAGTCAGAGATATATGGCGATCCTTTATACCTGATGGTCCGGGCCGGAAAAATCGATCCCCTTAGTATGGCCGAATTCCAAAAGGCAGGGGGATTTGAGGGCTTGCGGGTAGTGCTTTCCATGCCCCCTGAAGATGTGATCCAAATAATGACTGATGCCGGCCTGACCGGTCGGGGTGGGGCGGGTTTTCCCACAGGATTGAAGTGGAGCAGCTGCGCCGAAGTGGACCGCTTTCCAAAATATATAGTTTGTAATGAGGACGAATCCGAACCAGGCACTTTTAAGGATAGGGCTCTGATCGAAGGGGATCCTTTTACGATAATTGAAGGTATGACCATCGCTGCTTATGCGGTTGGTGCGAACAAAGGCTTCCTTTATATCCGTGGTGAATATACCTGCTCACATGAGGTAATTTCCCAGGCACTGGAAATAGCTGCTCAAGAAGGGTTCCTGGGAAAGGACATTCTCGGCAGCGGATTTGATTATGAAATTGAATTGCGCAGCGGCGCGGGAGCTTATATCTGCGGGGAAGAGACAGCCTTATTTGAGTCCATTGAAGGCAAGCGGGGCTTCCCGCGAGTAAAACCTCCTTTCCCTACCACTCATGGATTATTTAATCAGCCCACGGTAATCAACAACGTGGAAACTCTTGCCAATGTGGCTTTGATCTGCAGGATCGGACCGGATGAATATAAAAAATTGGGGGCTGAAGGGTCTACCGGTCCCCGTTTGTTCAGCATTTCGGGAGATATCGAAAAACCGGGTATTTATGAAATTACTGAACCTATCACTTTGAAGCAATTGATTTACGAGAAAGCCGGCGGGATCAGGGGAGGAAAAGAGCTGCGCACAGTTTTATTAGGCGGCGCAGCGGGAAAATTTGTCGCTCCGGACCAGTTGGATGTGACCCTTACCACCCAGGGAGTCCGGAAAGCTGGTCTGTCCCTGGGATCTGGCGCAGTAGTGGTTTTTGACGAAAATGTGGATATGAAATTTGTGCTGCACGGCTTGGGACATTTTTTTGCCCATGAAAGCTGCGGTAAATGTTATCCCTGCCAATTAGGCACCCAGCGTCAGGCGGAAATCCTGGATCGCAACCTGCGCGGCCAGGCATTTGAAGGTGATATCGAACGGCTGGAGGATATTATCGCCACCATGACCGACACATCCTTGTGTGGTTTGGGACAAACGGCTGGGTCGGCGGTGTTGAGCGTAATTGAAATTTGTCCGGAATATTTTGGACTTGAAGAAGGCAACCATGGCTAATAAGACCAACATTACTCTGAAGATCGACGGGGTAAAATGTCAGGTGCCAGAGGGCACAACCATTTTAGAGGCTGCCCGATCCCTGGATATCAATATTCCGGTGATCTGTGTGCATGAAGCCACCACGGCAGAAGGATTGTGCCGGCAGTGTGTAGTCGAAATTGAGGGCTGGGGTAGATTGGCTCCATCCTGCATCACTCCGGTGGCAGAAGACATGACAGTGGAAACAGAAAGCGAACGGGTAGTGCGCTCCCGAAAGACTATTCTGGAGATGCTCAATGCCAGCGCAGATATTTCTCGTTCACCGGAATTACAAAGCCAGATGGAACGATATCAGGCGGATCCGGATCGCTTCCCTGGAGCTAAGAAACGCCAGTACGATATCCTGGATGACAATCCCTTTTATGTGCGCGATTACAGCCAGTGTATTCTCTGTTGGCGCTGTGTTCAGGTTTGCGCGGATGATGTGCAGTACACCTATGCCCTGGCATTGGGCGGAAGGGGTCACGATACTGAAATCACCACCTTCTTTGAAAATCCTATGACGGATACCACCTGTGTGTTCTGCGGCAACTGTGTGGGAGTTTGCCCTACTAAGGCCCTGCAGGGAAAAACCGAATATTTGCTGGAACAGGGTCTGCAGCATGATGAGATCCGAGCCCGGCGCAGGCAGGAACGGGTGGAAAAAAGGAGCTGACCATGGCAGAGGCACAGAAAATCATTCGAAGTACCTGTCCTTACTGCGGCGTCGGCTGCCAGGTAGACCTGCAGATTCAAGAAAATCACATCATCCGGGTGGACGCGCCTTTTGATGTCGCTCCAAATTACGGGCGATTATGCACCAAGGGCCGCTATGGCATGGATTTTGTGCACCATCCCTCCCGATTGACCTATCCCCTGATCCGCAAGGACCTGGGGTCCCTACCGCGTAAACCAGTGGGATTAAACGGCTTTCGACGGGCCAGCTGGGATGAAGCCTTTGACCTGGCAGCGGAGAAGATATCCGGAATTATCAAAGAAAATGGCGGTAATGCATTGGGAACTTTTTGTTCCGCCAAGGCCACTAACGAGGATAATTACATTTTCCAAAAATTCGTCCGAGGGGTAGTGGGCACCAATAATATTGATCACTGTTCCCGATTATGCCATGCCGCCTCGGTGGCTGGTTTGCAGATCACCCTGGGTTCCTCGGCCATGTCCAACTCAATTGCGGAGATGAAAGACCTGGATGTGCTGCTGGTGACCGGATCGAATACTTCGGAAACCCACCCGGTGATCAGCACATTCATGCGGGAAGCCATCGTTAAAAATGGCGCCAGGATGATTGTGATCGACCCGCGCCGAATTGAGATGTCTCAATTTGCGGATCATTACCTGCGGCTCAAACCGGGAACGGATGTTGTGCTTTTCCAGGCCCTGGCTCATGTGATCGTTAAAGAAGACCTGATTGATAAGGACTTTATCAAAGAGCGGGTGGAGGGATTTGAGGAATATTTGCCTTCCCTGGAAGAATTTACTCCTGAATACGCGGAGGAGATCTGTGGCGTGCCGGCTGACGAGATCCGGGAAGCTGCCCGACTATACGGTAATGCAAAATCAGCGGCGATTTACTGGGGCATGGGCATCAGCCAGAGTGTACACGGCACTGATAATGCTGTGTCCCTTGCCAACCTGGCATTATTGACCGGTAATATTGGCCGTCCGGGCACTGGCCTGAATCCCCTGCGGGGGCAGAATAACGTTCAGGGCTGTTCGGATAGCGGTGGCCTGCCAAATGTTTATCCCGGATACCAGCCGGTATCAGATCCTGAGGTCAGGGGAAAATTTGAAAAACATTGGGGCACTTCCCTTGATCCCGAACCAGGTTTAACTACCATGGAAATGGTAGATTCCGCTGAAACCGGCGCCATCAAAGGCTATTACATTATGGGAGAAAACCCCATGATGAGCGAACCGGATCTACTGCATGCCCGCCATGTCATGGAGAGCCTGGAGTTTGTACTTTACCAGGATATATTCATGAATGAAACCGGCGAATACGCTGATGTGATCCTTCCAGCAGCCAGCTTCGCCGAAAAAGATGGCACTTTTACCAACAGCGACCGGCGGGTTCAGTTGATCCGACCGGGAATCCAACCTCCTGGTGAAGCTCGCCCGGACTGGATCATCATCCAGGACTTGGCCAGCAGGGTGGAGGAAAAACTAGAGGTTAAAACCAGCATCGGATTTGATTTTGAGAACCCGTCACAGATCTGGGATGAAATGGCGGAGCTGACGCCGACCTTCCAGGGCATTTCCCATGAGCGGGTTCAGAAAGAAGATGGTGTGCATTGGCCTTGCCCGACTCCCGATCACCCCGGCACTCCTTACCTGTTCGCGGAGAGTTTCCCCCGCGGTAAGGGTGCGCTGACTCCCCTGACTTACCGGCCTTCGTTGGAGCTGCCAGATGATGAGTATCCCCTGATCCTTTCCACAGGCCGAGTTTTATATCACTGGCATGGAGGTACCATGACCCGGCGTTCCAAGCTGGATGATATTTATCCAGAAGCCTTGGTTGAGATCCATCCCAGCGATGCTGAGAAGATTGGCATAATAACCGGGGATTGGGTGAAGATGAGATCCAGGCGGGGAGAAATTGAGGTTAAAACCCTGGTCACAGAACGTTCGGCGGTCGGGATGGTATTCCTTCCCTTCCACTTTGTGGAGGCAGCAGCTAATTTACTCACTCAGGATGCAAGAGATCCCCAGGCCAAGATCCCTGATTATAAAGTTTGTGCAGTTGCGGTAGAAAAACGCTGAGCTGATCTTGGCCGAACCTGGACCTGATCGCCCGCGATTAACAGGTTCACCAATGGTTTTTGGGGGATGATTTTTGATCTGATTTTTAATGTTGGATGAGCTCCTTAATAACACCTGGATCACTCCAGGGAAACGTAATTCATCCTAACTATGAACACAAAAATCCGGTTTTCCCGAGTCATTCTTTCCATAGCGGTGCTTTCAGCTGCTACTCTAACCTTTGAAACGGCGCTGATCAGGTTTCTCGCTGTCGCCCAATTTTATCATTTTGCTTTTTTGATCGTCAGCCTGGCGCTGCTCGGATTTGGCGCTAGCGGAACTCTCCTGTCCACCTTTCCCCAGATTGAGGAACAGCCCTTGCCAGATATCCTCGCCCGGGTGGGGATCTTATTTGCCCTCAGTATCTGGATCACCTATGGGGTAGTAAACTGGCTTCCTTTTGATTCTTACAGCATTGCCTGGGACCGGCGGCAGATATTTTATTTTATTCTGTATTATTTTTCTCTTTCTCTTCCTTTTCTGGTAAGCGGTTTGGGTTTGGGCACAGCTCTAGCAGTCATCGATAAAAAACACAACCAGGTATATGCCGCAAACCTGGTTGGCTCTGGGTTGGGTGTCCTCCTAGCCCCGGTAGTCCTTTCCCTCTCAGGGATTCTTGGAGCGGTCTTGTTTTCAGGACTATTGGGACTTGCATGCTGGGTGATCATTAAGCCTGACCATATGAAATTTATCTTTAACCGGGTTATTTTTGGTTTGTTCAACATAATTGGATTGACCGCCTTGATATACCTTGTGGTCATTAACTTCCAGGGACATTCACCGGTAGGTATGGAGCTCTCTCCCTATAAAGGATTGTCATACGCCAGGAATTATCCAGATGGAGAACTATTATTTGGGAAATGGTCTGCAGCATCCCGGGTTGATGTGATGGCGAATGCCGGGACCCGGAGATTGCCCGGATTGAGTTACATGTACAGCGGTTCTACTCCCTCCCAATATGGGTTATCGGTTGATGGTAATGCGCTCCAGCCGATCACATTATTGGAACCGGCTGATTTTTCTGCCGGTGAGTGGCTGCCGGAATGGTGGGCTTTTTCAATCTTATCCAACCCGGATGTCCTGGTACTGAATCCAGGAGCAGGATTTGGCCTTTTACAGGCGGCAGCTGGGAAGGCAGGTTCTATCCAGACCGTCATTGAGGATCGGTTAATCCTGGAAGGCGTCCGGGAGACAGCTCCCGGCTACTCCATGTTTAACCATCCTGATGTTAGTACTTTGGTTGGGAACCAGCGGGCTTTCCTTGAGCGCACAAATGAAAAGTTCGATCTGGTCTTCCTTCCATTAACGGATCCTTATCAACCCGTCACAAATGGGGCTTACAGCATTTCTGAGAATTATTCCCTTACCAGGGAAGGTGCCGAGGCTGCCTTAGGCAGGTTATCTCCGGAAGGTATTTTCCTGAGCAGCCGCTGGCTCCAGAGTCCTCCCAGTGAGGGATTGAGGTTAGTATCCACCGTGCTGGCAGCTCTGGAAAGCCTGGAGATCGATAATCCGCGGGATACTTTTCTGATTTATCGGGGTATCCAGACCATCACAGTTGTGGTCAAACCAGCCGGATGGGACATTTCAGACTTGGTTTCCCTGCGGGAGTTCCTGGAACGCTGCCGCTATGATCTGGTTTGGGCACCAGATTTGGAAGTAGAGGAACTCAACCGCTGGAATCAGCTCCAGGAACCGGTCTATTATCAAGCCCTACAGGAACTCTTTCAAACCCCAGATAAGGGGATATTTTATCAATCTTACCTATATAACATCACACCACCAACTGATAACCATCCTTTTTTCTTCCACTTCTTTACCTGGAGTCAGGTTCCCCAGGTTTTAGAAACCCTGGGAAAAACCTGGCAGCCGTTTGGTGGGAGCGGATTTTTACTGCTGGTTTTCCTGCTGGGGTTGGTGATCCTGTTAAGTGGATTATTAATTCTGCTGCCGTTGATCCTGCGCAGGATATACAGGCCGGGTCCCCGATCTCTTGGAAAAAAATGGGTCCTGCTGTATTTTGGATTGATCGGAACTGGTTTTATGTTTCTGGAGATTCCCTTGATCAGTCAGTGGAGATTGTTCCTTAACTCCCCCATAGCTGCCTTTTCGGTTGTTGTGGGGCTGCTGCTGCTCACTTCAGGACTGGGGAGCATGGCAGCGGTTCAAGATTGGAGCCGGAGAGCCTACATCCTTCCTTTGTTGGTTTTATTAGGTGGGGGATTTATCCTCTTCACCACCCTGGAAAAGGATATCGTTCTAAGTTGGCCGTCCTGGATCCGTTATTTGGTTCCCTGTTTGGGATTGGCGCCGACAGGATTTGTTATGGGTTTATTTTTCCCCCAGGGGATTTCTTGGATCAAAGAATCCTTTCCTGGTTTAGTCCCCTGGGCCTGGGCTGTTAACGGCAGCGCCTCGGTTATTGCCTCTGTGATAACGGCAATTCTATCCCTCCAGGCTGGCTATCCCCTGGTTTTGTTCCTGGGTGGACTAGCTTACCTGGCTGCCTGGTTAATCCTGCGTGCCCGGATAAATTAATGTTCCCCGGTGAGAGGGACAAAGCTGACCGGGCCCAGATTCATTGCCTTCAACTCCCCTCCGCTGGATTCAAACAACCACAAGGTTTGAACTGCCCCAATAGGACCGATCGGGATGATCATCCGTCCGCCCTCAGCCAGCTGTTGAATGAGGGGCTGAGGGAGATGATCCGGGGCGGCGGTGACGATCACAGCGTCAAATGGCGCTTGATCTTCCCAACCAAAATATCCGTCTGCGTTCAGGACCTCGATATTTGTATAACCAAGAATTATTAGCTTATCTTCCGCTGCTTGAGCTAATTCCGGTATGATTTCAATCGTGTAAACCTGAGTATCCAGCGCGGCCAAGATTGCTGCCTGGTAGCCGCTGCCGGTTCCAATTTCCAGAACTCGATCCCCTTTTTTTAGATTAAGAGCTTCGGTCATCAGTGCCACAATGAAAGGTTGGGAGATGGTTTGTCCATATCCGATCGGTAGAGGGTGATCGCGATAGGCCTGGGATACAAAGTCATCCGGTACAAATTCATGGCGTGGAACGGTTTTCATGGCTGCCAGAACTGCCGGGTCTATCACGCCCCGATTGATGATTTGATTCTCTACCATACGCTCACGTTCGGCAAGTCGAGAATCGTCTGGGTCTTCCAGATCAGATTCAGAAGTCGTGGTCGCCTGGATATCTGGTTCCTGGTCCGGTTCGGATGATTGGCACCCGCCTAATAGAAACGGAAGTATTATCAAGACAGTGAGGAACACGGGATAAATTGATCTAGTTTTCATCAACATCTTTCCTTGGTGTTTAATTTAATCCTATACTCTCAGGGTGGTGTTTGTCAACTCGATTTTCTAAAGACCAAAATCATTCAGGATATAATAAAAATCGTTCTTTAATTAATGGAGGTAGGGTATATGGCGGGAAAACTGGTGCTTGTGGCCGGAAATATCGGGACTGGCAAAACATCCTTAACAGAACGCCTGGGCGACCGGCTGGGCTGGCAGACAGGCTTCGAATCTGTGATCGATAATCCTTACCTGGGCGATTTTTACCAGGATATGACAGCTTGGTCCTTTCATTTGCAAATTTATTTCCTGGGTCACAGGGCTCAGCAGCACCTAGAACTGGTTAATGACAGCCGGGATGCCATCGCTGACCGGAGTATATATGAGGATGTGGAAATCTTTGCCCGCGCGCTGCACCATCAGGGCAGCTTTTCAGAACGGGATTACATGTCCTACCGGCGAGTATTCCAGTTTATCGCGGGTGGTTTGCCCGAACCGGATTTATTGATCTACCTGATTGCTCCGCCGGAGATCCTCCGCCAGAGAATTGAGGAACGCGGAAGGGAGATTGAGTCGGGCATTTCCCTGGAGTACCTTTCCCTTTTGGATTCTTTTTATGAAGATTGGATGGATACCTTTGACCTCTGCCCAGTATTGAAAATTCGCTCCGATGACCTGGATTTTGTGCATAAAAAAGGCCATCTGGATACTGTGGCTGAGCTGGTCCAGGAGAAATTGACCGGAAAGGAAGAGGTGGTTTTTCCGGCCAAATAAACCAATCTCTTTGTACGACAGTCTAAACTTGAATAGATGCGGGCTTTTCCCCCCGCATCTTTGATTTTAAGGAGAGTTTTTACCTGGATTTTACATCCCGATTGTGATGGTTTTACAGGGATTATTTATTATGAGGGCGTACTATCTAAACCCTATCCGTTTCATGGAGGAAAATATGTTCAAGAAAATCGTATTACCCATTATTGCAGCCGCTATGCTGACAGTCTCTTTCAGTGGGACCGCTTTGGCGGCGGAAACAGATCAACCCGAAGGAATCCGAGTCCGGGGAGAGGTGATTGCCGTTGATACTTCAGCGGGAAATTTCCGGATTGAGAAGACCGACGGATCAGAGCTGATGTTCTTTGTGAATGAGCAGACCCGTTTCCGGGGGGAAGCGCAGAGCTTTGAGGAACTTGAAGTTGGCTGGAAAGTTGGTGTGGGAGCCCGCGCAGATGAAGATGGAAAACTCTGGGCTGTGCTGGTGCTTTCCGGTGATCCCGAGGATTATTTCCAGACCCGCGGGCTGGTCACTGATGTCAACACCTCAGCTAGAAAATTCACCATTGAAAAACCAGATGGTGAAAAGACGACCTTCTTTGTTGATGAAAACACCCGTTATGGAGGCCAGCTGAGTAGCCTGGAGGATTTGCAGGAAGGCTGGCATGCTGGTGTGGTTGCCACTGAAACCAGTCCAGGCAGGATGCTTGCTATTGGTCTTGTGGCTGGAGATGCTCCTGAATTGCTCAAAGTAAAAGGCAAGGTCACTTCAGTTGACCCTGGGGCAGAGACATTCTCAATTGAAACCGAGGACGGAAGATCTCTGCGATTCCTGGTGGATGAAAAGACCCGCTACCAGGGCCAGTTATCCAATCTGGAAGAGATGCAGGTAGGATGGCAGGCTGGAGTGGCTGCCAAAGAAACTGAAAATGGCCAACTGATGGCTGTGCTGGTGATCGCCGGCACCCGGCCGGAGCAGATCCGGGCTCAGGGTATCATCATTGGTGTGGACCTTTCCGCTGGAAAATTCCAGCTTGAAAAGTCTGATGGATCTGTATTGACCTTTTTTGTGAATGAAAATACCAACTATAAAGGCGAGATTGAAGGTATCCGGGATCTGGAGGAAGGAATGCGAGCAGGAGTAGGAGCCATTGTGGATGGCGATGGTAAATTGATCGCCCGTTTAGTGGCTGCAGGAGCACCCCCGGATGAAAGGCCGGAAATAATTAGAGCTCAGGGAATCATCAAGGCAGTCAGTCCCGGGGCAGGAAAATTCCAACTCGAAAAACCTGATGGCACTGTCCTGACAGTTTATGTGGATGGAAAAACCACTTACCGCGGCCAGGTGAATAGTTTTGATGACCTGGAAAAGGGCATGCGGGTTGGTTTCGGCGGCTATATTGACCGGGATGGCAAGATCATAGCCCGGGTTGTTATTGCTGGCAATCCCCGCCCGGAACGCCCAGAAGGTGTTCGTCCTGGCGGTGAACGGCCAGATCTTGAATCCGGTCTTCCCCTGGAGGGTCACATCCGGGAACCTAACCTCTAAACTTAGCTGAGATCCATTTTTTCTCCCTGGAGGATTATGCGGATGGTTTCTCCCGCTCTCCAGGGACTTCAATTAGGATCGCGGTCACCTAGGTGGCCTTCTGATCAGGGACTAAGTCTTATTAAAGGACTTAGTCCCTTTGATGGTGACGGGTGATATAATTGCGGCGTATTTCAAAAACCTAGTTAAAAGTGAGGAATTATGGCAAAACAATGGGATACTTCTCCTGAAATGACCATTGACGAGGGCAAAGTTTACCAGGTCAAGCTGGAAACCAGCCGGGGAGACATTCAGCTGGAACTTTATCCAGAACACGCGCCCAAGACCGTCAATAATTTTATTTTCCTGATTGGTGAGTCTTTTTATGATGGTGTGAAATTTCACCGTGTGATTGATAAATTCATGGTCCAGGGCGGTGACCCCACAGGCACCGGCAGCGGTGGCCCAGGCTATCGTTTTGAGGATGAGCTGGTAGGCAATCCCCTTGTACACGGTCCCAAGGTGATTTCCATGGCCAATTCGGGACCCAATACTAACGGTTCCCAATTTTTTATCACGCATCTACCCCAGTCTCATCTGGACGGCAAACACACTGTTTTCGGTAAAGTGACCCAGGGTGAGGACGTGGTTGACAGCATTCGCCAGGACGATGTGATCACCAAAGCCTCAGTGATGTAGGGAAAGCGTAGCTTGCAGGTTTATTGATTTTTTAGTAAGATAACATCCGCGAGGGATTGGATTTGGTTTTTTCCTTCGCGGATCAATTATTAAGGAGGTGACTGGAAAAATTGTAGTCAGGGAAAATAGCGCACGGGCTCAAGAGGCTGAAGAGAACTGATCAGCATGTGAACTTGAGTTGACGAGGATGAGGGTTCCTCCTTCGGGAGGTTAACCGGTTGGGGGAGAAAAACGACCGGGAAAATCGAACTATCAGCGGAAGCCCTCCGGAGTTTGTCACACTCCGACTTTTCCCTCCAATTGAAACGGATGATAAAAACCCGGGCGACCGGTGGGACAAGATCATCTTGAGTGACTGAAATGAAAACAGCCCTTTATAACTGTCTGCCTGAATGTGGAATGGAACCCGGCAGGTACAGTTTGGAAAAAGGCTGATGTATCAGGAGGGTATACCCTATGTGTGGAATTGTTGGTTATATTGGACCAAAGAATGCTACGCCCATTATCATGAATGGGTTAAAAAAACTTGAGTACCGGGGATATGATTCCGCCGGTATTGCGGTCCTTGAAAACGATGTTATCCAGGTCAGGCGGGACGCCGGCAAGCTTGAACGATTATCACAGCTTGTCCAACAGGACCCGCTGGAAGGAAATATTGGCATTGGTCACACCCGCTGGGCAACCCACGGCGAACCTAATTCCCAAAATGCCCATCCCCATCTGGGCATGACCGGGGACGTGGTAGTGGTCCACAATGGCATTGTAGAGAATTTTTCCACACTGAGGGATGAATTGGAGAGTGAAGGGGTGGAGTTTCAATCTGAGACCGATACTGAAGTTATCGTTCACCTGATAGAACGTTATCTCTCAGGAAACAACATTATCGAAGCGGTTCAGCAAGCCCTGAAGCATCTCAAAGGTGCCCATGGTATTGTGGTCATGCATAAGAACGAGCCCGATAAAATCGTTGCAGCCCGGATCGGAAATGCCGGTGGAGTGGTCCTTGGCAAAGGCCAGGATGAAATGTACATAGCCTCCGACCTTCCGGCTATCCTGGAGTATACGCGGGAGATGGTATTCCTGGAGTCTCACCAGATGGCAGTGGTCACCCGCCAGGGATTGGAAGTAATGACCCTGGACGGTAAAAAAGTTGAGGTGGAAGTGCATAATGTTCCCTGGGATCCGGTATCAGCAGAAAAGGGAGAATATCGCCACTTCATGCACAAAGAAATCCACGAACAGGTGCGCTCACTGACGGACACCATTGCCGGACGGGTGGATTTTGAAACCGGATCCATTCAGCTGCCCACTTTGAATCTCACACCGGAGTTGGTCAAGGATATCAAGAAAATATTCATTATTGCCTGTGGAACAGCCTCTTATGCTGGTATGGTCGGCAAGGTGTTGATCGAGCGCATTGCCCGTATACCGGTTGAAGTAGAGATTGCCTCGGAGTTCCGCTACCAGGATCCCATTGTGGATGACAAAACCGTTGTCCTGGCTATCAGCCAGTCTGGTGAAACAGCCGACACGCTGGCTGCTATGGAAGAAGGCCGCCGGAAAGGCGCTACCCTGTGGTCGATTGTCAACGCCATTGGCTCCCAGGCCATGCGGACTGCTGATGGATATATATCCATGCAGGTAGGGCCGGAAATCGGGGTGGCGTCAACGAAAGCATATACAGCACCATTGGTGGATCTGTATATGCTGGCTATCCTGTTAGGAGATTTGCGGGGAACTTTGAATGAAAAGAAACGGCGCAAGCTGGTAGAGGACCTGCTTTTGGTCCCGGATCTGGCAGGCCGCTGTCTGGACCAGGAAGAGCAGGTCAAGGTTGTGGCAGAAAGTTTGCTGGAAGCCCAGAACGCCCTTTACCTTGGCCGGGGAGTGAATATGCCCACGGCTTATGAGGGTGCCTTGAAGTTGAAGGAAATATCATATATTCACGCAGAGGGTTACCCGGCTGGCGAAATGAAACACGGACCGATCGCTCTAATTGATTCGGATCTGCCTGTGGTCGTGATCGCTCCCCGGGATCCCTGGTACGAAAAGATGTTTAACCAGATCGAGCAGGCCAAAGCCCGGGGTGGGCGAGTGATTGCAGTAGCTACTGAAGGTGATGAACAGATCAAAGCCTGTGCCGACCAGGTGCTTTATGTGCCTGAAACCCCCTGGATGTTAAGCCCGGTAACAACAGTGATTCCATTGCAGCTGTTGGCTTATCACATCGCAGCCCAACGCGGCCTGGATGTCGATCAGCCCCGCAACCTGGCAAAATCCGTTACAGTAGAATAAAGAAAGGAAAACCTCTGAGATTCACCCGCCTCGGAGGTCTTAGACGTGAATTAAATCCAATGATTCCTCTAGTTAGGTCACTCCTGGTATATGGACTTGTTTTGGACTTGGAATGAATAGCTGGACGGGGATTTATTGGAGGGTGGTAACAAAGAAATTATTGATCTTCTGAACCTTTATTAAGTCCCCTATGTTCTACCCAGTAGCGAGCCACTTCATCCATGGAAAGGATGAATTCTGATTTTGCTTCGGTATAACTGCCGCTGGCCTTAGGAAAGCGCTGTGCTAATTCTTCTTTTAAACTTTCATACTCTCGGGCAGCGTCAGGGTTAGCTCTTAAATAATCCCTGAAAACCAGGTGGCGTTCAATATCGGGATGGCCTTGTTGGAAAACATGCAGGTGGTGAGTCCGCTCCCCATCAGTGTCTCTGGTGAAGAACTGCCTGCCCGGAATGCCAAATTCCCCTTTGCTGGTATAACCCAGATTGTTGAACACTTCCACATTTTCAATAACATCCTCTAGATTTTCAACTTCCAACACAAAATCCAGGATCGGTTTGGCTTTAATACCTGGAACCGATGTGCTTCCCATGTGATAGATTCCGATAACCGGGAAGGAGAGATCCTCCAGGATTCTTTTAGCCTCCTGATCTGCCAGTCGGGACCAATCTGGATTATAGGGAACAAGCTCAACATGGCGCTGTTCTGTGGAATTCTGATTGTCATCAGCCATACGACTTCTCAATTTTGGTGTTTGATCAGCCTTTACATTATATTGTAAAATAACCTTCTTGTCAGGCTGACAATATTTCCGGGTTATGGAGACCTCGGAGGTTGCCCGTACTTCGGAGATCTCAACCAATTTCACTCGATGGGTGTTCAGTAGACCACGGAGGTTGCCCGTACCTCGGAGGTCTCCCAGGGACTTCTAATATAAATTTGAGATATTGGCAAGGTATACATGTTAGAATGATGGACGCAACAATGGAAATATTTATCTTGAAAGGAAAATTATGGCAAAAAAAGAACTCACCCGTGAAGTAGTCCTGGAAGCGCTTGGCAAGGTACTTGACCCTGAAATCGGAAAGGACCTGGTAAGCCTGGGCATGATTGATAACGTGAAAATAGACGGATCCAATGTCAGCTTCACTGTCAACCTAACCACGCCGGCCTGTCCACTCAAAGACGAGATACAAAAAAGCGCTTTGACAGCTGTCCAGGCTATCGATGGTGTGAAAGAAGTCAAGATCGAAATGGGTGCAAAAGTCCCCGTTGGCTCAAAGAAATCCGAGCACCCCAATATCAAGAACGTCATCGCTATAGCTTCTGGCAAAGGCGGGGTTGGAAAAAGCACTATAGCTGTTAACATGGCAGTCATCCTGGCTAAAAAAGGAGCCAAAGTCGGACTGCTGGATGCTGATATTTACGGTCCCAACATACCAACTATGATGGGAGTGGATAGACTGGGCGGCGCCAAGGATGAAAAGATCCTGCCGGGAGAAGGACATGGTGTCAAAGTCATCTCAATCGGCTTTATGGTCAAACCCGAACAGGCTCTGATCTGGCGCGGTCCCATGCTTCATTCTGCTATAAAACAGTTCGTTTCCGATGTGGATTGGGGAGAACTTGATTATTTGATCGTCGATTTGCCCCCTGGAACCGGGGACGTTCAGCTCAGCCTGAACCAGACCCTTGAGCTGCAGGGCGGAGTGATTGTTACCCTTCCGCAGCAGGTCTCACTGGATGATGCCCTCAGGGGAATCAACATGTTCCAGGAACTTAAAATTCCTATCTTTGGTGTGATCGAGAATATGAGCTACCTGGAAACCCCCGCTGGTGAAAAAATGGATATTTTTGGCAGCGGCGGTGGTGAAAAACTGGCCAAGATGACCGGAGTGCCGTTCATTGGCTCCATTCCTATTGATCCTCAGGTTCGAATTGGCGGTGATTCCGGGCTACCTGTTACGCTCTCACACCCTGACTCAGTTGTCTCTCAAGCGTTGATGGAAATCACTGAAAAAATTGCTGCCCAGATTAGCATAGCGGCAATCAATAAGGCTTAAGACAAAATTAATATTTGAATGGATTTCTACGGACACGGATTCCTTCAAGGAATCCGTGTCCTCTTTTAAAGGAAACCGCGTCCTTGCTTATTTAATAGAGATATAAGGTAAAATAGGCACATGATGGCTCTTATTGTTGGAATACGTTTCCACAGTGGTGGAAAAACTTATCATTTTGACGCTTCCTCCTGCCCTGATATCGAGGAGGGAAATTACGTTATTGTTGAAACCAGTCGGGGACAGCAGCTGGGACAGGTAGTATCTTTCCTCGACCCCAAAAGCAAGAACAGCCGCAACTGGAAACCGATCCTAAGGCAGGCTTCCTCCCGGGATCTGGTTATGCGCCAGGTTTGGGAGAATAAAGAAGATGATGTTTTGATCCATTGCCGGAAAATTGCATTGGAAGAAAAGCTGGAAGGTGTTAAATTTGTCGCCGCAGAATACAGCTTGGAGGGGGATAACCTGGTATTCCTCTACTGTTCTGAGGAGAATGATGATCCGAATTTATCAGGGTTGCGGAAAAAACTCAAAAAAGAACATGGTAAGACCAACCTGGAAATGCGCCGCATTGGCCCCAGGGATTCAGCCAAAATCATCGGCGGAATGGGCGCCTGCGGCAGAGGGATTCGCTGTTGCACGGAGTTCATGACTGAATTTATACCCATTTCCATCAAAATGGCGAAGGAACAAGGCATCTCCCTCGCTCCCACAGAAATAACAGGTATGTGCGGAAGGCTGCGCTGCTGCCTGAAGCATGAACACAAACAGTATATGGAAGCTAAAAAGAATTTGCCCAAACCAGGAAAAAGAGTCTCCACACCCCGTGGAGAAGGCAAAGTGATCCGCTTGAACCCACTGAGCCAGATAATAACAGTAAATCTTGGCGAAAATGGCATACACGATTTTGATTCTAAAGAGGTAGAGTTAATCCGCTCATGAAATCTGTGCTTTCACGAGTAAAAGAAATCTTCCCTTATACCAGGGATCTGCGCCGGGAATTTCACCGGGTCCCTGAATTAGGTTTCCAGGAATATAAAACATCTGAAATCATCCTCCGGGAACTATCCCGATTGGATGATTTTTCTATTAAGAAGGAACTTGCGGAAACGGGAATCACTGCAGTATTACAGGGCGCGAAACCGGGAAAAACCCTGCTGCTGCGATTTGATATGGATGCTCTGCTAGTTCATGAAAATACAGGTATTGACTTCGCCTCTGAAAATGAGGGATTGATGCATGCCTGTGGGCATGACGGTCATATGGCTATTGGCCTCAGTGTTGCCAGGATCCTGGCAGATATGCGGGACGATTTATCTGGACAGGTTAAATTTCTCTTCCAGCCGGCTGAAGAAGGTTTGGGAGGTGCCCAGCAGGTCATCCGAGATGGAGTTTTGAAAGATCCCATACCGGATCTGACAATTGCTCTGCATCTCTGGAATGAAAAACCTCTGGGCTGGATAGGTATCAGCGATGGACCAGTGATGTCAGCCTCGGAAACATTCCAGATCGACATTCTGGGCAAGGGAGGTCATGGGGGAAAACCCCATGAGGCTGTTGACCCGATCCTGGCTGCTTCCGCAGTTGTAATTTCCCTGCAAAGCCTGGTCTCAAGAGAAGTGCATCCCCTGGACAGCGCTGTGATTACAGTAACCACTTTCCAGGCCGGCGAAACACACAACGTGATTCCGGATCAGGCAGTTCTTGGTGGAACCATTCGCAGTTTTACACCTGAAACCCGCCAGCTGCTGCTGAAGCGTTTTCAAGAGATTGTCGAAGGTGTTGCCGCTGCTCATCGCTGCCGAGCAGAGATCACCATCGAGGATATAACTCCTCCGGTTGTAAATGATCCCGAATTGGCTGAGATCCTACGGCAGAGTTCTCGGGAGCTTTTCCCGGAATCTGACCTGGATGATAGTTATCAGACCATGGCCTCTGAAGACATGGCATTTATTATGGAGCAGATTCCAGGTTGCTATTGTTTTATTGGCTCCTCCAACCCTGAAGAGGGGTTGACTGTCAAACACCATCAACCAGATTTTAATTTTGATGAAGAAGCTATGATTTACGGAACTGCTCTCTTTGTAAAAGTGGTCCAAAATCTGTTGGCGGATTAACATATTTACTGTGATACATCAGACTCCCGGAGTTTTAAAAACTCCGGGAGTCTTTTTTTATTTGTTCCTTGACGGAAAGAAAATTGGAGTGTATTATTAAATAGGATTAATCTTATTGATCTTATTAATCATATCAGGGGCAAATATGGATCATTCTGAATTTTTCTCCTATCTCCTTCAATCTGTAGATTCGGATACTGATAAGCTGCCGGCGCTGAAAGATCTCAGCCTGGAAATGGGTATCAGCATCTCCACTTTACGAGAACAGTTGGAAGTTGCCAAAGCTCTCGGCCTGGTAGATGTTAAACCCCGTCTAGGCATCCGCCGCCTGCCTTATTCGTTCATCCCTGCAGTAGGTGTCTCGCTGTGTTATGCAATTCAGCAGGATCAATCCTATTTTGATGATTATGTGGACTTGAGAAGGCACTTAGAATATTCTTATTTTCCCCAATCTGTTGATTTACTGAATGAATCCGATCATGCTGAACTCCGCCGCCTGGTTAAAAGCGCCTGGGAAAAATTAAAAGGCAGTCCTGTAAGAATTCCCCACCAGGAACACCGCGAGCTGCACATGACATTCTATAAAAGGCTGAATAATGTCTTTGTTTCCGGATTGCTAGAAGCTTATTGGGATGCCTATGAAGCAGTTGGATTGAACGTTTATGCCGACCTGGAGTACCTTGAGCAGGTCTGGACCTATCATGATCAGCTGGCCGAAGCAGCCATCAATAGAGACAAGGAACGTGGATTAGAAATACTCCACGAACACTTCAATTTAATGGACCGAATGATGCGGTGATAATTATTGGATCAGCAATATAGACAGGAGTTTTAATGGTTCAAAGTAAAGGTTCTGCAAAACACACTCAATCCCGTTTGAGCGGTGTTAATGAATTTTCAATCAATATTGGTACTGTTAATGGTTCCGGAAGCCAAACAGCAAATTTGACTTTGCTTAGAGCGATATTTAAGATGGGTATTCCTATATCCGGAAAGAATATCTTTCCTTCGAATATTCAGGGTTTGCCGACCTGGTATAAGATCCGGGTCAGTGAGAAAGAGTATGCCGGCCGCCGGAATGTGGCGGATATCGTGGTGGCTATGAATCCCAGTACCTTTACGGAAGACCAGGATGATCTGGTAGAAGGCGGTTTGTTCCTCTATGCGGACGATATCAAACAAGCCGTCGTCCGGGAAGATATGATCGTGGTGCCCATGCCGGTCAAAGACCTGGTTCGGGAAGCAAAACCCCACCGGGATCTTCGTAAATTTGTTGCCAACATGGTCTATGTGGGAATCCTGGCCAACTTATTGGGCATCGAGCTTGGTTCCATAGAAGGTGCCCTGGAATTTCATTTCAAGGGAAAACGAAGTCCAGTTGAATTTAACCTTCACATTATCCAATTGGCTTTCCAATGGGCTGATGATAATCTGGATTTGGATTTATCAATTGGAATTGAACCCCGAAAATTAACAGACTGTTGTATTCTGGTAGATGGTAATACTGCCGGGGGGTTGGGAGCTATTTTTGGTGGCATGCATTTTATGGCCTGGTATCCCATCACCCCTGCCACCAGTCTCCCGGAAGCGATGCTGGAATTTGCTCCCAAACTTAGAATAGACCCTGAGACCGGAAAAAACACCTACGCCATCCTTCAGGCTGAGGATGAATTGGCAGCCATTGGCATGTGCATCGGTGCTGGATGGTCTGGTTTAAGATCCGTAACTTCGACCTCAGGTCCTGGACTGAGTTTGATGGGCGAATATACTAGCCTGGCTTATTTCGCCGAGATCCCGGTTGTGATCTGGGTCATACAACGGGTTGGACCCAGTACCGGACTGCCAACCCGAACTGCCCAGGGTGATATCACTTTATCCTATTATCTGGGGCAGGGTGATACAGAACATATCCTGCTCATACCCGGAAATATACGGGAATGTTTTGAGTTTGGCTGGAAAGCTCAGGATCTGGCAGAAAAGTATCAAACAGCTGTCCTAGTCCTCTCAGATCTGGACCTGGGGAAGAATCAATGGATGTCTGAACCCTTTGAATATCCTGATACCCCCATTGATAGAGGTAAGGTTCTCTGGGAAGAGGACCTGGAAAAAATAAAGGATGAATGGGGCAGGTATAAAGACCTGGATGGCGATTTTATCCCTTACCGGACTATACCTGGCAACACTCATCCACGGAGCGCCTACTTTGCCAGAGGAACCGGACATGACGATTATGCAAACTACAGTGAGAATCCAGATGATTGGGTAAAAAATCTCACCCGGATCAAAAACAAGATCAAATCCTCGGTGGCAGACCTTCCTGAGCCAGTGATCAATAAACAGCGCGGCTCAAAAACCGGATTGATCGCTTTTGGTTCAACTGATGCAGCTGTCCAGGAAGCCCTGGATTACCTCAAGGTAGATGGCATCAAACTCAATTATCTGCGATTGAGATCTCTGCCGGTCGGCAAAAAGGTGATTGATTTTATTAAGTCGCAGGAAAAAATATATGTTGTTGAAAATAACCGGGACGGCCAGATGCATAAAATCTTATCGCTTGAAATTCCCGACAGGGCAGCAGACCTGGTCTCGTTAGCACTCCTTGATGGACTGCCGCTGTGTGCAGGTTGGATTAAAGGCGCTGTGATGGATGAGGAGAGAGCTTAATGGCTGAGAAAACCAAAAAACTCAACGAAATCGGATTATCCAAGGAAGACTATAAGGGCAAACGATCTACATTGTGTTTGGGTTGTGGACATAACGCCATCGTTGCCCAGATGATCGCAGCTTGCTATGAACTTGACATCCCCCCTGAACGCATCCTCAAAGTCAGTGGAATTGGTTGTTCCAGTAAAGCTCCCACTTATTTCTTGGATCGTTCATTTGGATTTAACGGCTTGCACGGGCGCATGCCTTCCCTGGCAACCGGCGCATTATTTGGGGATACATCCCTGATTGGCATCGGTGTCAGCGGAGACGGTGATACTGCCAGCATTGGTATGGGCCAGTTCAAGCATGTTACCAGGCGTAATCTACCTATGCTTTACATTGTCGCCAATAACGGTGTCTACGGTCTCACCAAAGGCCAGTTTTCTGCCACCGCCGAAGAGGGTTTGGCGCTAAAGAAACAAGGTCAGAACCGCTATGTTCCGGTGGATATAGTCTGGGAAGCCATTGCAGGACGAGCGTCTTTTGTGGCCCGGACATTTTCGGGTGACCCCCAGCAGCTGAAGGCTCTCATTAAAGCCGGAATCCTCCACAGAGGAATTGCGGTTATAGATGTGATCAGCCCTTGTGTGACTTTCAATAATTCAGATGAAGCCTTCCACTCCTATGCCTGGGGTAAATCTCATGAGGTTGCTTTGCATGAGCTTTCTTTTGTGCCCCCGGTGAAGGCTATCAAGGTTCAGTACGAAAAAGGAGAAACCCTGGAAGTTCCCCTGTATGATGGGACCCATATCATCCTCAAAAAACTGGCTCAGGATTATGAACCTACAGATCGCGCCCGGGCTCTGGTGATGCTGGAAAAAGCCAATGACAATAATGAATTGATCACCGGGTTGATCTATATCAATCCCAAACAGAAAGCGCTCTTTGATCTTTATAATCTCCCGGAAACAGCGCTTAACCGGCTTCCGGTTGATAAACTCCGCCCCACGCAAGAGTCACTGGATGAGATCAACCAGATGATGTATTAGAACCGAGTCAGGTAATAATATAACTGTTAGGGATAAGTAGGGCAGAGAAATCATCAGATAATTTTACTGGAAATATTTTCTTTATTGATTGTGGCTTATCGATCTTGTTGAGGAGGAGCTATGGCTCTTTGGAGACAACCATTAGATAGGGACCGCATCCTGATTACACACGGTATCGTGCATATTATCGATGACCGCTGTAAAGGATGCGGTTTTTGTATTGAGTTTTGCCCCCAGGATGTATTGGTGCTGTCAAGCCAAACCAATGCCAAGGGATATCATCCGCCGGAAATCATACCTGAGACAATTTGCGTTAACTGCGGATTATGTGCACTTTTATGCCCGGATTTTGCCATTTACATTGAAGACGGAGGGACTCATGCTCCAGACCTGGTGCAACCCATCCAGCGCAGTGAGGTGAAAGCATGAATCAAGAACAAGGCAGGCTTACAGGGGAACATTTTATGCTTGGAGATCATGCCTGTGCGGAAGGTGCGATTTTGGCAGGCTGCCGCTTTTTTGCTGGATACCCCATCACTCCGGCAACCGAAATTGCCGAACGCATGTCTGTGCGCCTTCCCCAGGTGGCGGGAAATTTTATGCAGATGGAGGATGAACTGGCATCAATGAATGCTGTGTTGGGGGCATCCTGGGCAGGGGTCAAGTCCATGACAGCAACCAGCGGTCCTGGTTTTTCCCTGATGATGGAAAATCTTGGCCTGGGAATTATGCTTGAAACTCCTTGTGTGCTGGTCAATGTGCAGCGGGGGGGGCCATCCACGGGATTACCAACTCTGGTTGGCCAGCAGGATATGATGCAGGCTCGCTGGGGATCGCACGGTGACTACGAGATCATTGCACTCTGCCCCAGTTCTCCCCAGGAGCTTTTTGATCTGACGCTGAGGGCTTTTAACCTTTCTGAAAAATACCGAACACCGGTGTTGGTTATGACAGACGCCGAGGTAGGACACATGACGGAAAAAGTGGTTATTCCTCCGGTGGAAGAGGTTGAGATCATTAACCGTCCCCAAGTTTTGAAAGGAGAGCAGGAACCGGATCGTTTTAGAATTTACCGCTCTGGACCAAAAGGAGATCCTGGTTATATATCTCCCATGGTTAAAGCAGGGGATGGCTACAGGATCCATGTTACAGGATTGACCCACGATGAGCGGGGTTACCCGGCCATGAATGCCGAAGCCAACCAATGGAATGTCGCCCGTTTGATGGAAAAAATCAACGCCAACCGTAAAGACATCATCCAGGTTGAGAAAGAAAAACTTCGCGGAGCAGATGTGGTGGTGGTTTCATATGGTATATCCGCCCGTACCTCCCTCTGGCCCATTGAACAGGCCAGAAAAGAAGGATTAAAAGTTGGTTATTTGCGCTTGATCACCGTCTGGCCTTTTCCCGAAGATCTGATTTCGAAACTGGCAGAGAAGATCGCTGCATTTATTGTCCCGGAGATCAATATGGGACAGATCGCTAGAGAAGTCGAGCGTTGTGTTAGTGGGAAAACAAAGGTGATCGGTGTTCATAAGCCCGGGGGAGATATATTAGATCCCCGGGATGTCCTGGAGGCTATTCGGAAAGGGGCGGCAGAAAGACAGCCGGCTTGATCAACAAGCTGGATAATACAAGATCCCGGGAGGGATGAGTATGACAGTTGAAAGAATTAATAAAAAAAAGAAAACCCGCATCATGACTTATGAGTCAGCGTCAGAGGGAGATTGGATCACTGGCCTGCACCCCATGGATGATTTGCTGCGGGGAGAACGGCTGCCCCATATCTGGTGCCAGGGCTGCGGCCTGGGAACAGCATTGACATCCTTTATCAGCTCATTGAAGTGGCTGGAAGAGAATCAGGGCTGGGATCTGGACAAAGTTGCTGTTGTATCTGGAATAGGCTGCACCGGCAGAATTGCTGGATACGTCAGGCTGGATTCATTTCATACTACCCACGGTCGGGCAATTCCCTTTGCCACTGGATTGAAAATAGCCAATCCTGATCTGAAGGTAATCGTCATATCAGGTGATGGCGACATCGCCGGTATCGGCGGCAACCATTTTATTCATGCAGCTCGAAGAAACCTGGGTATCACCGTGATATGTGTAAACAACTTCAATTACGGCATGACAGGAGGGCAGGTAGGTCCCACCACGCCCCATGAAGCCCGGGCAGTTACAGCTCAATACGGCAATTATGAATACCCTTTTAACTTGCCTTATCTGGCAGCGGCTAGTGGAGCTTCTTTTGTTGCCCGCTGGACAACTTTACATGCCCGTCAACTGGATTGGACTTTGAGAAAAGCGCTGACCCATTCAGGTTTCAGTTTTGTGGAAATCATTGCTCCATGCTCTACAGCTTATTCTCGCTGGAACCCTGAAGGCAGAGGTCTTGATCCGGAAAACTTGCGCCGGCGAGGCCTAGAAGTAATGAAACATTACCAACTGGTAGGACGAACGGAAAGTAACCTTCATCCCAAAGATGCTCATATCAAGGTAAATGAAAAAGGGGAAATAATTGAAATTGTAGAGGGTGAGTTCTTGGCTGAGGACAGGCCAGATTTCAAAGAAGCTATGGACCAGCGTGTTGTCCTGGCTGAAAAATTCTGGCAGAGGGAAAAATTATCCCTTGACAAACGGGTCGATCTGAAAGTTGAAAGAAGAAAACTTCCGCGAAAAGAAATCCAGCTGGGCGGGTTTGGCGGGCAAGGCATTATGAGTGCCGGTAAGATCATCGGTATGGCTGCTGCTGTATACAATAATCTGGAAGCCTGCTTCACCCAGAGTTATGGACCTGAAGCCAGGGGTGGCGCTGCCGGATCCCAGGTTGTGATCTCCAGCAGCCCCATACACCATCCCCACTTGACTGAACCAGACAGCATGATCATGATGTCACAGGGAGCCTACGATAAATATGTTTCCAGATTAAAACTGAATGGTGTGCTGTTATTCGATAATGAGTTAATCAAACTTCCCGAGGATCACAGGAAGGATATTCGAACCCTGGGTATCCCGGCCACCAAAATCGCAGAAAAGGCTGGTAATAACCGGGCTGCAAATACCGTTATGCTGGGGTTCTGGGCTGCAGTTGAGGGCATAGTTGATAAAAAAGCCATGGAGCAAGCCATCGCTGAATCCGTTCCACCCAAAACCGTGGATATCAATCTGGAAGTATTCGAAATCGGTTATCAAAAGGGATTGGAGCTGACGACGGGTTAAGTTTAATGGGAAATCCATGAAAAAAGAGGTCTTGATCCTAGGCACCACACCGGCGGGAATCCAGGCAGCATCTGATCTGGCAGATTTTGGGCTGTTTGTTAACCTGGTGGAATCGGGTCCTTTTATCGGGGAAATATTAGGGGATGGATACCAACCACATTTAAATAATACCCGGCTGCTGGAAATTCTTAAACATCCCCGGATCAAGGTTTGGACAAATTCTGAGGTGTTGAACCTGGAAAAAGTGGCCGGGGGTTTTCAGGTGGATCTCAACCAGAGTCCCCGTTATATTGACCTGGAAAAGTGCACAGCATGTGGTGATTGCCTGGAAGTTTGCCCGATCACCATTCCAGGAACTGACCTGAAAGCAATTTATTTTGGTGGACAGCCAGATTGTGCTGTGATCGCAAAAGCGGGAGTGTCTCCCTGCTCCAATGCCTGCAGGGCAGGCATTCATGTCCAGGGCTATGTTGCGCTGGTAGGTCAAGCACGTTACCGGGA
Organism: uncultured Anaerolineales bacterium; assembly: GCA_964448865.1. Lineage (GTDB taxonomy): Bacteria > Chloroflexota > Anaerolineae > Anaerolineales > UBA11858 > B10-G9. The sequence goes on along the minus strand of CAYUXO010000004.1, from coordinate 28,263 downwards.
GGCCTATGATCTGATCCATGATGCTCTGCCTTTCCCCTCTGTTTGCGGAAGGGTTTGTAATCACCTTTGTGAAACTGCCTGCACCCGTGGCCAGCTTGACCAGGCTGTGAATATCATGGCTCTCAAACATTATCTGGCTGATTGGGCTTTCGATCATCAGGAAGAAAATGATGGTGATCCGCCACCTGAACGGGAACCTACCGGAAAGAAAGTTGCCATTATTGGAGCGGGACCGGCCGGACTGACTGCGGCACGGGACTTGGCCCGAATGGGTCATGAGGTCAAAATCTTTGATGCCAATCCCGAACCGGGAGGTATGATGCGTGTGGGTATACCTCCCCACCGGGTTTCTCACGAGCAATTGAGCTGGGAAATCGAGGGTATCCTGGCAGAGGGAATAGATCTGAAGCTGAATACCTGGGTGGATGATATACCCGGACTGATGGACGATGGTTTTGATGCGGTTTTGGCCGCGGCAGGTGCTGTTGTAGCTCTTAAACCAGACATCAAGAACGCTGACCACAAGGATAACTGGCTCAGCCTGGATTTTTTGAAACGGGTCAGTTTTGGTAAAGGTGATAAGCTGACAGGCCGCACGGTGATTGTCCTTGGAGGGGGAGATGTCGCACTGGATGCAGCCCGATCTGCCCTGCGATTAGGGGTTGATGAGGTTAAGGTTCTTTGCCGGGGAATTCGGGCATCGGATCACGAACTTCAGGCAACTATTGAAGAAGGCATTGAAATTATCAAAGGAAGAGTTTTTAAGGAAATCAGCCTGGATAAAAAGAAAATTGAGGGTGTTCTTTGCCTGGAAGCCGAAGTTGGCGATGTGGTGGATGGTAAGCGCCAGTTTAAAGAGTTGGAGGGTACGGAACATCTTATTCCGGGAGATCTGGTGATCTGGGCTCTGGGGCAGAAGATTGACCCCTCATTTTTACCCCTTGATAAGGGATTAATTAGGGATAATGGCCGTGAAGTTCAGACTGATGATCGGCTGATGACCCCGCTGGAGGGTCTATTTGCAGCGGGAGATTTCCGACTGGGTAACACTACTTTTGTAGTTGATGCAGTTGGAGAAGGCCACCGGGCTGCCCATTCCATCCATAATTATCTAATGGGTCAAACTAGTGAACACGGAAAAGATAGGGAGCAAGTAATTCTCAGTCAGGAAGAGATGGAATATCGGCTTGATAACATAGAAAAAGCCCATCAGGCGCGAAAATCCATTCCAAGTCTGCCTGTAAATGACCGGTTGAATAATTTCCAACTGGTTGATCTGGCATTGAGTGAAAAGAGTGCTCTTCAAGAAGCGGGGCGCTGCCTGGCTTGTGGTCCCTGCAGTGAATGTATGGCCTGCGTGGAAATATGTGAGCCCGGTGCTGTGATCCACAACCAAAAAGCTTCTACCTGGTCAATCCATGTCTCCGCAGTGATCGCAGCAGATGATCTCTCTCTGCCCGCATCCCGGCAAGACTTGATAATCATGGCAGCACCTGATCCGCTGGCAGGATCAGCATCTGCTTACCAGGTGATGGAAAAGGACGGCTTTATTAATAAGATCCTTTTCGATGGATATGAACCAGCTGACCGGGTGGGTGAGAATAAAACAGGATTGATCGTCTGCCAGTGCGGAGAAGAGATTTCTTCCTTAGTGGATACAGCCGGTATCTGCAAAGAAGCCTTATCCTGGCCAGAAATCGATTATGCCAGGGAACTGCCATTTTCTTGCACAGCTGATGGCGCAGCCGTCATCAGAAGAATTGCCCGGGAGAACAACCTGGAAAGGATCATCCTGGCTGCCTGCAGCTGTTGTTCCCTGGATCAAATTTGCCACAGTTGTACCTACCAGCGTTTGCGCTGCAAAGAAAACCTGGGCATCTTCAGGTCTTTGGTTAGATCCCTGCCCATTGAATTTGTCAATATTCGGGAACAGTGTGCCTGGGCACATCCCCGGAACAAGAAAAAGACCACCGCTGCTGCCCGGGTATTGATCCGGTCCGCCCTGGTGAGGGTACCTGGCGGAAAAAACGGCAAACCAGACCCATCTGCTATACCAAACAGCATTCTGATCGTAGGTAATGGGGCATCTGCGAAGTACTGTCAAGATTCCCTGGCAAAGCTTGGCTTAGTATCTGATATCGCTGAGGTAATGGCAGGGGAAATAATCAGGGTGGGTGGTCATTATCGGGCGGATTGGCCTGATGGTAGCTACCGGACAGACTGCCTGGTCCTGGCCCCGGGAAGCGGAGCTGAGCTGGACCACATTTCAAAGTCTCTTTTATTATCCAATCAGCGGCTCCTGATGTCAGGCACGCGCATGAGTCTGGATACGGTAGATTACGGTCTGGTGATCTGCTCGCCAGAACTGCCACCTGAGGTAAGCGGAACAGGGGCCGCAGCCAGAATTAAAGCCTGGATCAGCAAAGTTTCAAGCCGCGTGAAACAACCAGCAGCTGAAGTGGATCCTAAGCGCTGCCGGTCTTGCGGGACCTGCCAGGATATCTGCGGATTTGGGATTCCCGAAGTAATCAAAGTTGGAGAAATCAGTTCAGCTTATATCAACCCATTATTGTGTTTTGATTGTGGAATCTGTACAGCCCATTGCCCATCCGGGGCCATCATTCCCGGAACTCAACAGGATAATGAGCTGGAACACATACTGGAAAGAATCCTGGTGTGAAATGAGCAAAAAGAAACCGGAAAAAAAGATCATTGTGTTTAGCTGTAATTGGAATGGGTACAGCAGCCTGGAAGACGCCGGTACAAAGCGCTTATCTTATTCAACTGCGGTTTATCCCATTAGACTGGCCTGCCTGGGGCGCATAACACCTGGAATAATCTTAAAAGCCTTTGAAAATGGAGCAGATGGAGTTTATCTGGTTGGCTGTTCTGAAGGGGAATGCCAGCATAATTCCGGCAATCAGGCCGCCCGGAGTGTATATCAAGAAACCAGTGCCATACTGAAATTGCTGGGCTACAGAGAAAACCAGCTCCAGTTTTCCCTTCTCAAAGCCAACGATGGAGAGAGTTTTGTGAGTGATTTAGACCTGATAATGTCAGCAGAAAGAATAATCCAGGGTTAATAATGGATCCATTTAAGGAGATCATTCAGACCAATCGGGCCTGGTTGTGCCTGGACTGCGGAAAATGCAGTTCTGTTTGTCCGATTACCATCCATCTTGTCGACGGCTATACCAGCCCCAGGCTGCTGGTGGAGACTGCCGTCAGCTCAGGGGAAGATCCTGTTCTGGATGATCCGCTATTGTGGTCCTGTTTAACATGTCAGCGCTGCAGTGAAATATGTCCCTCCCTGGTGGATTTTTCTTCCTTTATCCAGGATGCCCGTCAAATAGCCCGAAACAAAAACCTCTCCGGGGATTGCACCCACAGCGGGATGATCCAGACCTGGGGTCGTTTAATGACGGACCCAAATTTATCCCAGAATCGTCTGGATTGGTTAGGTGGTGATCTTCGGACAAGTAAAGATTCTGACACTATATATTTCCCGGGTTGTCTGCCCTATTATCAGGAAGCTTTTGCAGGTTTAGGTATTGAAGGAATTGAAATAGCCCGGGCAGCAGTCAAAATTTTCAATCATCTTGGAATTGAACCTATTCTGCTTGAAAATGAACGCTGCTGTGGCCATGACCAATTCTGGCAGGGAGATATGGAAAATTTCCAGAGATTGGCGGGATTAAACCTGGAAATAATTAAAGAATCAGGAGCAAAGAGGATTATCACCACCTGCCCGGAGTGTGCCTATACCCTCAAACATACTTATCCGGAACAGGTTGGAGACCATGGTCTGCAGGTATTGCATCTGGTTGAATTGCTTGAGCAGTCTGGATTTGCCAGTGAGGGGAGAGCAGAAGCAAGGATTGAAAATGGCTCAGCAACCTATCAGGATCCCTGCCGGTTGGGTAGATTTTCAGGGATCTACCAGCAGCCCCGGGATTTAATCCGGCAATCGGGATATGAGCTGGTTGAAATGGATCACAACCGCCAATCCAGCATATGCTGCGGTACCAGCTGCTGGTCAACCTGCGGACAGGTAAACAAAAAGATCCAATCAGAGCGGTTATCGGAAGCCAGGTCAACTGGAGCGGATATCCTGATTACTACTTGTATCAAATGCCAGATCCATCTGAAATGCGCCCAGAAGGACCCCCTCCGGGAGGAGGAAACGGTGCAGATCAGGGACCTGGCTACAATTATTGCTGAAACGATTTGACAACAGGAATATTCATTTAGGTTTATCGAAGAAGCAGAAAAAAGGAGGGGTTCTTTGGCAGATACTAATATACGCATCGGGGTTTTTGTCTGTGATTGTGGGTCTAATATAGCCGGAACTGTTGACACGGAAGCTCTGCGTGAGTATGCCGCTGGCCTGCCGGGAGTTGTCACCGCAATTCGCAATAAGTACACCTGTGCTGATCCAGGACAGAAGGAGATCCAGAAGGCGATCCGGGAAAATAATCTGAACCGGGTCGTGGTAGCTTCTTGCTCACCCACATCATATGAGGTGATTTTCCGAAATTGCATAACCGGAGCGGGGCTAAATCCCTATTTGTTGGAGATGGCTAATATCCGGGAGCATTGTTCCTGGGTGACCCCGGGAAATGGTCAGGCTGCTACTGCGAAAGCTAAACGGATCCTTAAAGTGGCAGTGGCCAGATCGCGCTGGTTGATTCCCCAGGAAGAGGAGCAGATCCAGGTTACGGATGCTGCTCTTGTGATCGGAGGAGGAGTGGCCGGCATTCAGGCAGCCCTGGACCTGGCAGATTCTGGGCACCAGGTTTACCTGGTGGAACGGCAGCCGAGCATTGGCGGGATCATGGCTCAGCTCGACAAGGTATATCCGGATATAGAATGTAGTATTTGAATACTTGGACCCAAAATGATGGATGTCGGTCGACATCCCAAAGTCAAATTACTAGCATACTCAGAAGTTGAAGATATATCTGGTTATGTAGGAAATTTTATGGTCCGGATCCGGAAAAAAGCCCGTTATGTGGATGAAACCCAATGCACATCCTGTGGTGATTGTGTCGAGGTTTGTCCTGTTGTCATTCCGGATGAGTACCAGGTAGGTTTGGGAAGTCGCCGAGCAATATTTCTGCCCTTTCCCCAGGCGGTACCTTCAGCATATATCGTCAATGCCAATGAATGCCTGGGACAAAACCCCATCGCCTGTGGAAAATGCATCGAAGCCTGTGAAAAAGGCTGCATTGATTTTGCCATGAGTGATGAGATCATCGAGGTCGATGTCGGTGTGGTGGTGGTGGCTACCGGCATGGATATCTATGATCCCACACCGTTGGATGAATATGGATATTCCAGTTATGAGAATGTTGTTACCAGCCTGGAGTTTGAGAGGTTGATCTGCAGCAGCGGCCCCCTGGAAGGACATTTGAGCCGCCCCAGTGACCTGGCATTTCCTAAAAAAGTTGGTTTCATACAATGTGTAGGATCAAGGACCCAGGATCCAGAGCGGGGCAATCCCTATTGTTCCAATATCTGCTGTATGAATACCATCAAGTCTACCCAGTATTTGCATGATACCTATCCAGAAGTGGAATCGACGGTTTTTTATACAGATTTGCGGGCCTTCGGAAAAGGTTTTGAAGAGTTGTTGATGCGCAGTAAAAGTTCCGGAGTAACTTATATCAGGGGATTGCCAGGTGAAATATCTGAAGATCCCGAGACCCGTGACCTGCACCTGCTGGTGGAAAATACCACCAGCAACCGCCTGGAATCGCACATCTTTGATATGTTGGTTTTGGCAGTTGGAGCTGTTCCGGGAAGAAATACAGAGACTATCCGGCAGATGGTCAGTCTTTCCAAATCCCCCAGTGGGTTTTTGCGGGAAGCTCATCCCAAACTGCGCCCGGTCGATACACCAACCAAGGGAGTCTTTATCGCTGGCGGCGCAGAGAGTCCCAAAGATGTCAGGGAGAGTGTTACCCAGGCCAGCGCTGCCGCTTCGCGGGCAGCGATCCTGCTCAATAAAGATGAGTTTTCAGTGGATGCCATAACGGCTGTGGTAGAAGAAGATCTTTGTAAACTGTGTGGTATCTGCGCGGATGTCTGCCCTTTCAGTGCCATTACCTGGCAAAAAGGCCAACTGGCTGAGGTTATCACCGCTGCCTGTACTGGCTGTGGAACCTGCGCAGCGGAATGCAAATTTAACGCCATTGCCATGAGACACTTTTCAGACCAGGCCATTTATGCCCAGATTGATGCTATGCTGGAAGAGAATCCTGGTGATAACATAGTGACTTTTGCCTGCAACTGGTGTTCCTATGCCGGCGCGGATACAGCCGGAGTGGGGCGGATGGCTTATCCCCCCAATGCCATCATCATCCGTACCATGTGCTCCGGTAGAGTGAGTCCGGATTTTGTATGGTATGCCTTTCGCAAAGGGGCTCCAGTGGTGCTGGTCTCGGGATGCCATTATGTGGACTGTCATTATATTGACGCTAACCGAAGCACTACCCGCCGGCTGGATGGCCTCTGGGATGGTATGGAAAAGCTGGAACTGGATCCTTCACGATTGCAGCTGGAATGGTGTTCCGCAGCAGAAGGGAAACGCTGGCAGCATATCATGGAACAGTCTGAAGAGAAACGCCTGGAGGTGACCCCGGAAATGATTTCCAATACCCGGGAGTTATTGAAAGACAGTCGGATTCCCGGTCCTCGCAATCCCCGGCCGAAAGACGAAAACCAACCAGCTGAATTCCAATGCCTGGTTTGCGGCGAATCCTGGGATGTAATCTACAATTCTGACCAGGAAAGAATTTGTCCTTCCTGCCGGTCGAATAGTGTGAGGTGGATAAAAAGACGGAGAACGGGTTAATTACTGTCTTTGCGAGGGAGCGGAGTGGACGAAGCAATCCCCTGAATTGTAGAACCATCGGAACGGGACCGGAGACCGGATGAAGCTGGGCTTCCGACCGAGGACCGGATGAAATACTGTCTTTGCGAGGGTGCGCAGCACCCGTGGCAATCTCCTGTTCCAGAGATACATAGTTAAAAGACCGGAGGAAGCTGAGCTTCCGACCGGGATCTGGAACTGAATAATAGTCATTGCTAACGGCTAACATCTCAAAATTTACAAATTAGATGTCGTTAAACCAAAAACCCGGACCTAAGTCCGGGTTTTATTATCAAAAGTACTTTATTCATCAGGGCGTCGGTGTTGCTTCAATTGCGGTTTCACCGGTCCAGATGAAGACCCGGGCTTCGCTTTCGCTGCCGGCAGCTTCCCAGATCGAGTTGCCATTTTCGTCCACATCCACTTGACGGACCGTGCTGATGGTCCAGCGGTATATGTGGGGGGAATCATCGTTGGCCCGGAAGGATCCAGGAACAATGAACTTGGTATCGGTTACATAACCCACGAGTTTACGTCCGGTGCCTTCAGTCAGATCCATTACCGAAACCTGATAAGCTTCATTTGCATTGATCAATCCCACAGAAGACCACTGCAAGGTAACCTGGTTGTCGCTTAGTGAGAATACCCCGCCATCCGAAGGCAGCAGTAGATTAGGCGCCGGGTAAGGCGGCGGTGGTGTAGGAGTGGGGGAAGGACCGGGAGTTGCTGCCCGTTCACAAAGAGGGATAATCAGGGTTAATCCTTCGTAAACTGTGTTGCTGACCATGCCATTGTAAGATTTGATGGCAGCTTCCGGCACATTGTAATTCAGGGAGATGCTGCCGAGTGTGTCGCCTTCTCCAACTTCATAGACAACCTTGTCGCAGGCCGCCTGGGTACCTTCAATTCCGCTTAATGTTGCAGTCGGGAAGGATGTAGCTGTTGGAGTTGGGTGGGGAATGTATAGTTCCTGACCTTCATAGAGAGTATCGCAAGAGGCAGGAATGTTATTGAGCAGCACTATCGATTTAATGGATACTTCAAACCTGACAGCAATGGCCAGGCAGGTGTCATTGGGTGCGACGATATAGGTTAATGGTGTTGGGCTGGGCATTGGCGAAGGAGTTACCGTGGGAGGTGCCGGGGTGGTAGTGGGTGTTACGGTGACTGTTTCGGTCAGTGTCGGGGTTATGGTGGTATCAGCCATGGCACCAGTCTGTTGCAGGGCCAGATACACCATTCCTGCGCCAATCGCCAGGAATATTACTACCAGGCCGATCGCGATCGGCAGACCGACGGTAATTTCAGGCATACGTCCGCCGCTGACTACCTGGGCGTCTTTTTTCGCTCCACTAAGGCCGCTGCCGCATACCAGGCAGCGTTCAGCGCCATCCTTGACGCGGGTGCCGCAGGTGGGGCAGATTCTGTTTGTTTGTGCCATAAGATCACTCTTTGTTGATATTTTTGTCACTAGACAGCGGCAATTATACCAGAAGCCGGGAGTAAGGATAGTTAAAGAGAAAATACCAGAAATTATCTCAAATTCAAGAGGATTTTAGGTAAAAGGGGAAATTTTGGGGAGATTATTCCTCCCGGTTGAGCAATCTTTTTGCTAATTCCCGCAGGATTTCGCCAGCATTTCCCTGGGGTTGGGCGCTCTCAAGGGCGGTTAATGCCAGGTCAGTCAGCCGGTCGGCAGTACTTTGCGCGTAGGCACGTCCCCCTTCTGCTTCGAGCACCTGACCTAATCCTACAGCCACTTCAGGCGTAATTGGTCCCGCCATCCAGGCTTCATAGAAGGCTTTTTTCTGACCCAATCCAAAGAGCACAGGCAGGGTCTTTTTGCGCACTACCAGGTCCCCGGTGCTGGATTTTCCGATGATTTCCTCGTCTCCCCATATTCCCAGGATGTCATCCTGGACCTGGAATGCCAAACCCAGGTAGTGACCAAAATCGCGGTAATTCGATTGGGTTTCAGGGGACACACCAGCACATATAGCGCCCGCCTCCAGGCTGAAAGCCAGCAGGGCAGCTGTTTTTCCTCCTACCATCTGCCAATATTTTTCCAACTCGACCTCATCCAGGGATTCAAAAGCGATATCCAGATGCTGTCCTTGGGTTAATCGTAAACAGGTGGCATGAAATAACTTTCCTGCTTCAAGAGCTTTCTCAGGGGATAAGGTGTTTTCCAGGTCCGTCAAGGCGATATTTGCCAGGGCGAATATGGTATCACCGGTATTGATGGCCTGGGCTTGGCCCCAGATCTTCCAGACAGTTGGCCTTCCCCGGCGTATTTCGCCCTGATCTTCAATATCGTCGTGGATCAGGGAGAAGTTATGTATTAGTTCCACTGCTGCCGCTGCCGGCAGGGCTTTTTTCCAATCCCCGCCGCCTGCTTCAGCTGCCAGCAGTACCAAAAGGGGGCGAATTTGTTTGCCTTCCGCCTTGGGTCCGGCGTTTTCACCAGTCCAGCCCAGCTGGTAGGTGATCATATCCTGCAGTTCTGGGGTACCGTGTTCTGCAGATAAAGAGACCGCCTGTTTGAGCTGCTCTCGCAGAGCTGGTTTAGCCAAATCAGCAAAGGATGAAAATCCGGTGGATTCGCTCATGGGTATTATTCTTTGTGTAAATGGATTTCAGCCAGGGCTTTCAAATCCCCCGCACCAGCCCCGAACATGCTGATCTGAATTTCTCGTTTGATACGATTGATCTCAGCAACCACAGCATCTGCTGAGATTGCGGCAGCTTTCAGGAAAGGACCAGCCAGGCCGCCCATGGAAGCTCCGAGAGCTATTGTTTTGCTTATATCCAGGCCATTTCTTAATCCGCCAGACGCCAGGATAGGCATATCAGGCAGCGTTTCTCTTACTATCTGGATGCTTTCTGCAGTGGGTATTCCCCAATTCACAAAAGTTGAGGCGATCTGGCTCCCATGGTTATTTTTTGCCCGGTGCATTTCCACCTCAGTCCAGGAAGTTCCTCCGGCTCCGGCAACATCTATCGCGGCGACTCCAGCTTCTGCCAACATCTCAGCTGCCTGTCCGGAAATTCCCCAGCCAACCTCTTTGACGATGACAGGAACTTCCAGTTGATGGCAAACTTCACCAATTTTTCCTATCAATCCGCTAAAGCGGGTATCTCCTTCTGCCATGACGGCTTCCATAAGCGGATTCAGATGCAGTATCAGGGCATCAGCATCAACCATGTCAACAGCGCTCTGACAGTCAGCTGCGGATAATCCGTAATTGAGCTGGATAGCTCCCAGGTTAGCAAAAAGGGTAATATCCGGGGCAAATTCCCGAATCTGGAAAGTATCAGCAAGTTCAGCTTTTTCAATTGCAGCCCGCTGTGATCCCAATCCCATGGGGATCCCGGTATTCTGGGCGGCCAGGGCCAGGTTCTGGTTAATGTGTCTGGCGCTTTCTGTCCCGCCAGTCATGGAGGATATAAAAAGGGGAGCTGAGATCTTCTTTCCGAAAAGGTTCAGATCCAGCTTTATATCTTCCAGATTCAATTCTGGTAGAGCCTGATGAATGAACCGGTAGCGGTCCAACCCGGTGCTTAACCCCGATCGCACATCCTGATCTAAATTAATCCGGATGTGGTCTTCTTTTCTGGCGCTGGTGGAGGGGGTTTGCTTGGGCATAGATATCCTTCGGCTTAAGGTATGGTAACAGTCTGGTACACCCCTGTCAACAAAATCTAGCTTGCCCTGCCTGAACCTTGACAACTTGTCCCCTGAGGTTACAATACTCACACATCGATAAACGAAACCAAACTCATAAAAAACTGTTTATTAAGATGTCATAGAAGTCATGAAATTGTTCTCAAGGAGGATCCAGAATGGCCGACACATTTGAGCAGGTTAAGACAATTATTGTAGATTTGCTGGCAGTAGATCCAGCCAAAGTGACCAAGGAAGCTCGCTTCAGGGAAGATTTGGAAGCCGATTCCCTCGATCTGGTCGAAATGATCATGGAATTCGAGGATACGTTTGGGGGAGAAATCTCCGATGAGGATGCTCAGAAAATCACCACTGTTGGCGATGCTGTGACTTTCCTGGATGAGAAAATGTAAATAAAATCAGGTAACAATACAAAAAGCCTGCCTAATTCCTGGCGGGCTTTTTTGTTTGTTCTTATAATTCATTTATTATTGAATCCTAACCGATTAAGATTGTCCCCTCGTCAGATTAGGGATAAGCTCTTCGACTGCGGCCTTTGGCCTCCGCTCTGAGAGTTGATGTTATTTTCCAGAATATCTGTCTCAACTCATTGAGCGCAGCCGAAATGGGGTGGCGCTCAGCAAAGCTAGTTTTACGACTTAAGTCAGAATATATACCGATTAAAATCGTCCCGGCTGGCAGAGCCGAACGTCGACCTTCGTCGACGTATTGATTTTCTTTCTAAATGACGTTATATAATTAATAAATGGGGTATTTATGGGGGTCAAGAAGTTTGCTTTATATCTCCATCTTGTTTGGGCAACCTGGGATAGAGAGTATTGGATTACACCAAATATTGAGCGCCGGGTCTATCGCAATATTGTTGATCAGGTTCATCAACTTGGATGCAAAACTCTGGCCATTAATGGCATGCCCGATCATGTTCATTTGTTTCTTAAGTTCTCTACAACCGTCACAATAGCAGAGCTAGTGAAAAAAGGTAAAGGTGTGTCTTCTAGATTCATCAACCAGAACTGTCTGATGGATGATCATTTTAAGTGGCAAATTGGTTATGGAACATTTACCGTAAGTAGGTGGGATACAGAGAAAGTCATTATGTATGTCAGGAAACAAAAACTGCATCACAATTTTGGTGATCTAGACATGAGATTAGAAGAAATATCCAATAAAAAAAAGCGTCCCTAGAGGGACGCTCAGCAAAGCTAATTCTATGACTTCAGTCGGAATATATTCTTCTACAACAATTCAGGTATTTCTTCAGGATGCTGGGCAACCTTGACCCCGGCATTTTTCAGGGCTTTGATTTTATCCTCCGCCAATCCTGTGCCCCCCTGGACAATGGCGCCGGCGTGCCCCATACGTTTACCCGGAGGCGCAGTCCGGCCGGCGATGAACGAAACCACTGGTTTGGTGACATGCTGGGAAATATATTCCGCTGCTTGTTCCTCGTCAGTGCCCCCGATTTCTCCGATCAGAACGATCTTCTCGGTCCCTGGATCCTCCTGGAACATTTCCAGAGTATCAATGAAGTTGGTTCCATTCACGGGATCTCCCCCTATACCCACACAAGTTGATACGCCCATACTCAGGTTCTTGAGGGCGTAAAGAACTTCATAGGTGAGCGTTCCAGAGCGGGAGACAACGCCGATTTTACCGGGGATGGCTATATTCCCGGGGATAATGCCAACCTTGGCTTCTCCAGGGGTCAGCAAACCCGGGCAGTTGGGCCCAACCAGTCGAACGTCTTTTTGGTCCAGGTAAGTTCTTACCCGCATCATATCAGCGACAGGAACACCCTCAGTGATGCAGATGATCAATTCGATACCAGCGTCAGCAGCTTCGAACATAGCATCAGCGGCGAAGCGGGCCGGAACAAAGATTACAGAAGTATTGGCACCGGTAGCAATTCGTCCAATTTTTACAGAATCAAATACAGGGATCTTGCCGTTCAATACCCATTCACCGCCCTTGCCAGGAGTTACACCAGCTACCACCCGGGTTCCATAGGAAAGCATTTTTTCCGTGTGGAATAAACCTTCCTGCCCGGTAATTCCCTGGACTAATAAACGGGTATTCTGATTCACTAAAATACTCATGAATATCTCCCAATATCATTCATTTCACGCCTTGGCTGCCGCTACTGCAAGTTTGGCAGCTTCCGCTAAAGTGTCAGCGGTTTCCATCTGGGCATCTTTGAGCAGCTGACGTCCTTCAGCCGCATTGGTTCCAACCAGCCTGACAATCATGGGGACATCGGTCTTGACTTTATCCAGAGCCTCCAGGATTCCTTTGGCAACCAGGTCACAGCGAGTGATACCGCCAAATATGTTAAAAAGAACCGCTTTGACACTGGGGTCTGTGAGAATGATCTCCAGGGCAGCTGCAACCTTTTCCGCGCTTGCCCCTCCGCCGATATCCAGGAAATTAGCCGGCTCACCACCAAATAGCTTGATGATATCCATGGTAGTCATTGCCAGGCCGGCACCATTTACCATGCAGCCAATATCCCCGCCTAATTTAATAAATGACAAACCGTGCTCACGGGCTTGAATTTCAGCTTCCTGATCAACGTCAAGATCCCTGAGTTCTTCTAAATCAGGATGCCGGAAAAGGGCATTGTCGTCAAGGACCATTTTTCCATCGACAGCCAGCAGTTCTCCATCTCCGGTTACAACCAGGGGGTTTATTTCTGCCAGGGTGGCATCGCTGCCGCTGTAGGCCTGCCATAAGCCAGAGGCTATTTTCCCAAATGCGCGCCAGTGTTCACGCGGCAGGTCTATTCCTGCTGCCAGATCCCGGGATTGATAACTTTGCAGTCCCATCAGAGGATCAATATGGCACTTGATGATCTTTTCGGGAGTCTTGTGGGCGACCTCTTCAATATCAACGCCGCCGGCTGCAGATGCCATGATCACAGGTTTTCTGGCTGAGCGGTCATTAGTGATGCCCAGGTAAATTTCTGTCTTGATATCTGCTGCTTGATCCACCAACACCATACGGACCGGTAAGCCTTTGATGGTCAGTGCCAGGATTTCTTCAGCATGCTGAGCGGCTTCCTCGGCTGTTTGGGCTACTTTGATCCCACCAGCTTTACCACGTCCGCCAACCAGAACCTGGGATTTTATGACCACAGGTCCATTCAGTTTTTTGGCAATTTTTTGGGCTTCAGCTGGAGTTTTGGCTAGTTCGCCTTCGGGGATGGGGATTCCATATTTTTTGAAGATCTTTTTAGAATAAAACTCATGAAGTTTCATATGTCAATCAGCTCCCGGAATCGAATTGGGTGTAAAAATCCAATTGCGCCGAAATTATACCATGTGAAAAAATCCTTTTTAGAGTCCCAAAAAGGAATAGTGATGAGCATCCTGTTAAAATAGTGACGAAAAAAGCCCGGGTTAATAATTTGGTATATTTGGAGTACCTAGAACGTCGTTTTTACCCAGGCCCGGACCGGCGGAAGCCGGAATAAAAGCAAAATTGACATGATAATCACATATGGCCAGGGCCTGAGAACTCCCGGCTTTACTGCCAGGATATAATGCAGCGCAGACAAAATTCCGGCTCCATAAACCAATCTGTGGAGCTGTTTCCAGCGTTTACCCATCTTTTTAAGGAATATATTCAAGGATGTTATCGATAGTGTCAGCAAAATTAATCCGGTAGTGAATCCGAGCAAAATAAACTTATTGGTCAGAAAATACTTCAAGATTAGCTCCCACTGGAAACCATAATCCAGCCAGATGAAGATCAAAAAATGGATTAAGGCATAAAACCCAGCATATAAGCCCAATGGCCGGCGAAGTTTATTTACTTGCGGCCAATTGAGAAGCTGTCTTAGGGGTGAGATAGCCAGAGATAACAGCAGCAGGGTGATAGCTGTTTTACCTGTCCGTTGAGTGATTTCCAGGATCGGATTTGCACCAAGATTGTCCTGCCAAAAATCCCATAAACCGATAATTAGAGGCACCAGAGCGCCCGCATGAGAGAGTGGGTGGAGTATGGATGCCAGATTCCTTCTATATTTTTTCCAGGGTTTAGAAATATTCTGCGAGATCCATGCCTTCATACAGTGATCCTACCTCTTTTTCATAGCCATTAAATTTCAGGCTGGGCCGGCGGGAAAATTCTCCGATGCGCCGTTCAGTTGCCTGGGACCAGCGGGGATGATCCACTTCTGGGTTTACATTGGCGAAAAAGCCGTATTCGTTAGGAGCAGATTCCATCCACAATGATTCCGGTATTTCTTTCACCAGGTCTATTTTAACGATCGATTTAATACTCTTAAAGCCATATTTCCAGGGTACTACCAGCCGAATAGGAGCGCCGCTCTGAGGCAGTAAATTTTCACCGTAAAGACCTGTGGCTATCAGGGCAAGATCGTGATAGGCCTCATCCAGGCGCAGTCCTTCAATATATGGCCAGGGATAAAATCGATTGCTTTGGCCGGGAAGCTGTTTGGGATCATAGATGGATTCAAATCGGACATATTTTGCGGCTAAAGTAGGTTTCACATCCTCCAATAAATTTGCCAGCGGAAATCCCTGCCAGGGAATCACCATGGACCATCCTTCCACGCAGCGCATTCGATATATGCGTTCTTCAGTGGTATAGCGTCCACGGATCTCATCCATGGATAAAGTTAGGGGATTTTCAACCAGGCCGCCGATCTTAACTTCCCAGGGGGAGGTCTGAAAATCTTTCGCCAACCTGGCAACGCCTTCTTTATCAGTGGTGAATTCATAAAAATTGTTGTAGCTGATGACGTCATCATAAGATGTCAGCGCATCTCCCAATTCATCAACCTGCCCGGATGCTGTCGGCGCTGCACCCGAGTCTATTGCTCCCTCACTTCCAGCAGGTATATCCTCTCCAGCCAGGAAGGGTTTATTCTGGCAGGCAGCCAGCACAGCGGCACTGACTCCGGCAACACCCATTGCTTTCAGAAATACTTTTCTGGTGGCGTACGTTTTTCTGGGAGTGATTTCAGATCCAAAGTTATTAGACATGGCTTCTCCAGGCATGTTTCAATCCTCAACTATATATTTGAGTTAAGATGAGTTCAGAGAACAAATTCTTACTTGTTTTTCCGGATTAATGGAAAGAATAAAAAGGGATTTTTTACCTTTATTCCTCAGTCTGGAAAGGGCTGCTGAAATATTGAACCCGGTTGTTTTTGGTATCAGCTACCCAGATTCCCCCCTCAGCATCTACTGCCAGACCTGTAGGGAAGTTGAGATTAAAGCTTTCTGGCCCCTGGGTTCCCCAGGCGGCGATAACCTCTCCTAAGGGAGTGAAGACAATTATTCTGGAAAGTTCGGGATCACTGGAATAAACAAAGCCATCAGGTCCGATGCTCAAATAGGGTTTATTGTCGAGTGATTGACCGTACCAGCCTTCCACATCCCACTGGTTAAGGAAGTTTTGCGCGATCCCATCAATATCCGGAGAAAATACCTGGATGCGCTGATTCCAGGTATCGGCAACGTAGAGATTGCCTTCCTGATCCAAAGCCAGGCCGGATGGTTCATCAAATTGAGCCTCACCCAGACCGATTTCACCAAATTCCGAGATAAAATTGCCCTTCTCATCAAATACTACAATCCGTTTATTTCCAGTATCAGATACATAAACATGTCCGTTTTCATCAACTGCGACATCTCTTGGTCCCCAGAAGGATTCCGGAGTTTCCATTTGACCGAATTGTCCCCAACTCGTCAGGTATTTCCCGTCAGCCGTGAATTTTTGAATTCTGTGATTCCAGGTATCAGCTATAAAGACATACCCATCGCTGCTGATGGCAATGCCCCAGGGTTCATTAAAACTTCCTGGAGGTGCACTGCCTGTATCGGAAGTCCCGTATTCCCCCCAGGAATGGAGCAATTCACCCTCCGCTGAGAGATGCAAAACCTGGTTGTTGCCAGTGTCCAGCAGGTAAAGAGAGCCATCAGGTGCGATTTCCAGATTGCGGGGTGAAACCAGATCTAATTGATCCAGGCTGATATCCGCTTCAAGAGTTAATTCTTTTCCTTCGTATGGATCTGAGATGTCAACATAAACCAGATCCATTGAGCCGTAATTCCAGACCCGGGCAGCAACGTCTTTGCGAACATACAGCTTCATCTGGTCCGCCGGATTCCAATTCGCCAGACTGATGCTTTTATCGGTGGCTTGAGCGTACTTCTGGTAATCCCGCATCAGCCAGATCCTGAAAATTCCCTCCCTGATATCCGGGTCACTGAGGGCATTGCCTATTCGTTCCCAGGTCAGGTTGTAATAATCCTGGTTGGGCCAGACAATCCGGTTATAGGTGAATTCATAATAGGCATTTCCAACTATTGGTTCAAGTTTAGCGTAGTTATTATTTCCTACCAGGATCACCGGGGCGTTGCGTAAATCCCGGGTGGGATTTTCACCATAATAACGCTGGTTCTCATAATTTCTGAGGTACCACCAGTAAGGATAGGTAGTTTCATTATCGAACGCAACCTCCATAGCCAGGCCATCACTGGTCCGGTAGGAAAGCTCCTCAATTTGGGCCAGGGCTTCCTTTATCCCCCTGCCGCCATGCGCATAAACAAGGTATTCTGTAGGGTTGTCATAATTGATAAAGGCAGCTTGAACTGCAGCATGTGAAGTGAGAGTAACCAGCACAAGGCAAATCGCCAGGGCAGTAGAGATCCAGACTTGGATAGGTTTCCAGCCCCGTACCTGGGACCAGATCAGATATCCGGTGACTCCAGCGACTACCAGTGCGGATAAGAAATTTCCTGAAGCCCGCAGCTGATGGAGATCCTGTCCCTGGAAGGGCGGATTGGAGGAAAGCAGTGAACCAAGGCTGCCAAATATTCCTGCCAGGAATATCAGGATGAGAATTAACACCAGCCAGCCTCGTTCATCTTTGAAGTGTTTCCAGTCAAATTTCAACATCATTTGCTGGAAGCCCCAGGCAGCCAGCAGGATTAAGGGGAGGGCAATATGTACTGTCAGCCAGGGCATCTTTTCCCCGGCGAGTGGATAAGCGATCAAACTGGTGAGAGCCCAGAATGCCAACAAAGCAAATACAGGGGCTTTTTTCTCAGCTGGCTCTGCCGGTATTGCCTGATCGATCTCTGGTACCGGTTTCCTCTTAAGCTTTTTAACACCGACGCCAATGACTGTGGCCAGGCCGCCCAGGGCAGGCAAGTATTCATAGATCGGAATTTGTATCAACCAGTAGTAGTACCAGGGCTGGCTTCCCCGTTCAACAACTTGCTGTCCCAGCCAGTAACCCAGTGAACCCACCAGCCCGGTGAAAAAGCCGGTGCCGTTGGTAAAAACAGTGGTGTAAAAAATGACGAAAGGTATATAAAAAATAGCAGCATTGATCAACCATTCTCGTCGGTTCCATGACAAACCCGCGAAGACTGCGATGGCTGTCAGGATCAGGATGATTGCACCGGTTCTCAGCATCCCGTCGGTGGAATAATCGAGGGAATTGATATTAAGGAGATTTGCCGGGAAAGGAGCCAGCTGGGGCAAGACCAGAGTTCCCAGCACCAGCAGGGCGCTGAAAGAAGGCAGCCCTTTAAGTTTTTTCCAGGTGTAGCCAAAAAGGGCGGATAACAGTGATCCCAATAATAATAATCCTGCGAGCACCATGGGGATAGCGGTCATTGGATTTGGTCCGGCCGGTGCCTGGTCCGGGATGGGGAATTCAGGTGTCAAGCTTCCTGCCAGTAAGCCGAGACCCAGGAATAAGCCTGCTCCTATGATCCCTGCCATGAAAAGTTTCTTGATCGAGGGGTTTTCCCATTCATCCTTGATGACATCTATGATGAAAACCAGGCCGAGGAATATCATTGCCTGGGCGGTGTAAATGAAAGCAGTTTCTTTAGTTACAAAGTGAAGCACTGTCGCCCCGGTCAGCCAGTACAGATATTTGGGAGTGCTGGTTTCCAGATAACGCAGTATGGCCCAGATGGTTATTACACCAAATAAAGCTACGTAAGATTCATTGCGTACATACCGGCCGTAATAAAGCATAAAAGGTGATATTAGAAACATCAGGGCAGCTGCCATTGTGCCCCATTTTCCAAGATAACGTCGGTATTTCCAGAGAAACAGGATCGTGATCACACTGGTTATGGCTACCGGAATCCTGGCAGTATAATCGCTGTCACCCAATAGGAAATAAACGAAGGCCAGGAAATGAAATTGGAAGGGACCATGGGTGATGGGATCATGGCTGTAGCCCATACCTTTAAACAACCTCCAGGCGTAATAAACATGGGAGGTTTCATCATGGCTGATCACCCGGGCTCCCAGGTCGTAAAAACGGGACAGGACTGCCAGGATCAAAATGATCCCAAACAGGATCATTTCCCAGGATATGTTGATATTGGAGAGGGCAGCGGTATCCAGCCAGGTTTTGTTGTTTTGTTCAGTGCTCTTTTCCATTATTTATCCCTTTTTTCCATTAAACTGCCTAAATCTTGGATCTCCTGTTGATTGAGCTCGCGCCATTCACCCGGGAGCAGGTCTCCCAAGACCAGATTGGCAATCTTGATCCGGATCAGGCGTGTCACCACCAATCCCGAGATCTCGGCCATTCTTCGAAGTTGGCGTTTTTTACCTTCCTTAAGTATAACCCCCAACCAGGTTCCGTTGGAATCCTTGTGTTCTATCCATACCTTCGCTGGGCGGGTGAGAGTTCCGTCATCGAGGATCAAACCTTTCCGCCAGCCATTTAACTGTTGGTCGCTGGGGTGACTAAGAACAAGCACACGGTATTCTTTTTCATGCTGATAGCGGGGGTGAGTGAGACGGTTGGTCAACTCACCATCATTAGTCATCAGGATCAGCCCTTCACTGCCAACATCCAATCTGCCGACAGGATAAAGCCGTCCGGGAAGATCGATCAACGATCTGACAGTGGGTCTCGAATCTGGGGAACTTACTGTAGAAAGCACACCCCGGGGTTTGTGCAGCATGATATACTTGAGTGTTTCCGGAGGTGAGAGTTGTTTTCCGTCAACCAGGATGACATCAAACAGGGGGTCTGCCTGGAATCCTAATGATGCCGGGCTGCCATTCACATGCACCCGGCCCTGCCGGATTAACTCCTCACAGCTGCGTCGGGATCCATAACCGGCTTGAGCAAGGATTTTTTGAAGGCGAGATTTCATCAGTTAGGTGAGATTATTGTCAATTGATGTATTAGCTTGAAAGGTTTATCCTTTAAGCACCTTGGGGTCGGTTGACTCCTGGATTTCATCAAAATCAAGTGGGGGGAGTTCCTCGGAGGAACCCAGCCCAAAATATTTCAGAAATTCTGTGGTTGTGCTGTAAAGAATTGGTCGACCTGGTCCTTCTGCCCGGCCCACGTCATCTATCAAGCCTTTATTGAGCAGTGTTTTCAACACACCATCACTGTTCACACCCCGGATTGAATCGATCTGAGGTCTGGTAATAGACTGCTGATAGGCAACGATTGAGAGAGTTTCCAAGGCAGCCTGGCTGAGTGTGCTGGTCGTTTCCAGGTTGAGCATATTCTCAAGGACCGAGGCTGCTTCCGGAGCCGAGGTGATCTGCACTTTGTTCTTATGATACTGCAGCCTGATTCCCCGCCCTGCGTAAAGCTGATCTAATTCGTTAAAAGCGTTCTTTATCTCCCGGGGAGATATATCCATTAGGCTGCCAATTTGATTGGCGCTGATCGGCTCAGGTGAGACGAATAAAATCGCTTCTACTAGAGCGGTTAATCCGAGATCTTGTTTTTGATTGGTTTGGGGGGATTTTTCTTCTGTCATGCTATAATTTGCATTTAGAGCAATTTCGGGGGATGTTATTATCCTCTTCAAGGTTAATTTGTCATTTTGAAAGCTACAATGAGATTATACCATTTTATTAAATTAGGTCTGATTGCCAGTTTGCTGCTCCTGTTTGGAACAGCCTGTTCTTCCTTGTCTCAAACATCCCTGCCCGAGGATATTACGATCCAGATCGAGGTCGATAACGAGACCCTTTCTCTCCAGGTCCCGGCTGGCAGCACAGTAGGGGATGTATTGACTATGGGCGATATCAAGCTTTCAGGCAGTGACCGTACTGAACCTGCCCAGGTGATTTCCCTCCTGGAAGATGGATTGATCCGGGTTATTCGGGTTGAAGAACGCATAGAAACAGAACAGGTGATCATACCATTTGAAGTAATCCGCCAACCTACCGAGAATTTGCCTACCGGCCAGGAGAAACTACTCCAGGCAGGAAAAAATGGTTTGAAGGAGATCATATCAATTCGCCTCTTTGAGAACGGAGAAGAAATATCCTTTTATGAGGTAAGCAGCCTGGAATTGGAAGAAACTATAGACGAAATCATCCTGGTGGGGGTGCAGTCCTCGATTGCTCCGCTGGCATTACCTAGCCCGCTGGTTTACCTGTCGAACGGTAATGCCTGGTTAATGGATCAATCCACAGCCAACCGCTATCTGATTGTGCCAACCGGTGACCTTGACGGTAGAGTATTCAGCCTCTCAGGAGATGGAAATTGGCTGCTGTTCACCCGTACAGAGGAAGATGAAGACGTCATAAACTCACTCTGGACGGTCAATTTATCCTCCCCAGAGGATTCCTTGATTTCACTGGATGTTGAAAATGTGATCCATTATGCGGATTGGTTTCCTGGATCAGAAGAGAAGTTTAGCTATTCCACTGTTGAGCCCCGCCTGTCTGCGCCGGGTTGGCAGGCAAATAACGATCTAATTGTAAGTATCTTCAGTGATAACGGCTGGACATCCCGGGTAAATACACTCCAAGAAACTAATTACAGTGGAGTGTACGGGTGGTGGGGGACAATTTTTCAGTTCTTCCCTGATGGAGATCTGGCTGCTTATGCGAGTCCGGACCAAATCGGAGTTATTCCTTATGATGAACCAGAAAAACAGGTATTGGTGGAGGTTATTCCCTACCAAACCCAGGGTGATTGGGCCTGGATGCCGGGTCTGAGCATCGGACCTATGGGCAATGTGATCTTTTCAGTTAACCATTCAGCTCCAGAGGGATCAATAGTGGCTGAGGATTCCCCTGTATTTGATCTAATTGCGATTCCATTGACGGGTGGGGGTGTACGAACCATTGTTCAGAATGTGGGTATGTTTGCCTACCCCCTGGCATCTCCAGTGACAGCCAAACCATCCGGAGAAGCATCTTATCAGGTCGCTTTCTTGATGGCAATCTTCCCCGATCAGAGTGCGACAAGCAATTATAGGGTTGCCCTGATGGATCGGGATGGTTCAAATCGACACCTGGTTTTCCCAGCTCAGGATAAGCCGGGTTTGCAGCCATCCAGGGGTTGGGGAGCCTGGTCTCCCCGACAGGCAGAAGCCAGCGGAACATATCCCCTGGCAGTGATCTATGAGGGTAATATTTGGATACTGGTTCCAGAAAGTGGGGATGCCTGGCAGGTAACCGGTGATGGCGGGGTATCGCGATTAGACTGGTAATTGAGGAGAAATGATGAAAATTCTTATTACAGGGGCAGCGGGTTTTTTAGGCTCTCATTTGTGTGATCGCCTGGTTCAGGAAGGCCATGAAGTTATCGGAATGGATAATTTTATTACTGGCCGCCCGGAGAACCTGGAGCATCTCAATAACCAGGAACTTTTCAGTTTTATTGAGCATGATGTATCCAAGTATATCGACGTTCCGGGTGGCAGCCTGGATGGTGTAATGCATTTTGCTTCTCCAGCTTCCCCAAACCCCAGCTCTCCCTATGGTTATGTCAACCTGCCCATTCAAACCATGAAAGCCGGGGCGCTTGGAACATTGAATTCACTGGGCGTTGCCCGGGCATATGACGCAAAATTCCTACTGGCGTCAACCAGCGAAATCTATGGTGATCCCCAGGTCCACCCGCAGCCAGAATCCTATTGGGGTCATGTAAATCCCATTGGCGAAAGATCTGTTTATGACGAAGCTAAAAGATTTGCAGAGGCACTGACCCTGGCCTATCATCGTTTTCACGGAATTAATACCAGTATTGTCCGTATATTTAATACTTACGGACCCCGGATGAGATTGGACGACGGCCGGGCAGTACCAAACTTTCTCAATCAGGCCTTGTCCGGGGAATCCTTGTCTATTTATGGTGACGGATCACAGACGAGGAGTTTTTGCTACGTGGATGATTTGATCGAGGGCATTTATCGTTTGTTCCTGTCTAAGGAACACCAACCTGTGAATATAGGTAATCCCACAGAGATGACTATTCTGGAACTGGCAGAAACCATAAACCGGCTGACTGATAATCTTGCCGAGGTAGTAATGCATCCGGATAAAAGGGGAGAGGGGGATCCCCAACGCCGCAGACCGGATATTGCTCGGGCACAACAGGTCCTGGATTGGAATCCAAGCATTGATCTTGAAGAAGGATTAACCCGGACCATCCCCTATTTTCAGGAAAACATCTAAAAAGCCATGAAATTTAAATCAGTCCTTAATAACCCCCGGGAGAGGAACAGGTTCCTGAAGTTCAGTGTGGTAGGTGCAATTGGAGCGCTGGTAGATTTTAGCTCTTTTCACTTGCTGATGAGTTTCCTGGGGATTGAACCGAAATGGGCTCAGGCAGGATCATTCACACTGGCGATTATCAGCAACTTCATCTGGAATCGATTATGGACCTATCCTGATTCCAGATCAAAGCCACTAAGAAATCAATTGACGAGTTTTTTTATTGTTAACCTGGTTGGGCTGGGTATCAGGACTCCGATTTTCACCGGTTTGGAACTCCCCTTCAGGCGGCTCTTTGAAGGATTCTCATTCCTGCCGATTGGGTTTATCGATGCTGAATGGCTGGGATATACTTTTGCCCTGGGTGTTGCGGTGGTGGTAGTGATGTTCTGGAACTTCTTGATCAACCGCATCTGGACTTACAACGACGTGGAATAAGAATTGCTCAATATTTCATTTTGTCTATAGATCTAATTTCCCTTTCCGCAGCAGGGATATCTCTTTTCAAATTTCTCCAGGATCTTCCATAATATACCAGGAAGACGGTTTTCAGTCTCAATCTGTATCAGGGTGGGGATTTCTTTATAATAAGCCTCTGCGATGGCTCCGGCGATACAAGCCAGGGTATCGCTGTCACCCCCCAGGGATACTGCTTTTCGGATGGCGCTTGTATAATCCGTAGAATCCAAAAAAGCAATGATGCCTTCTGGTACAGATCCCTGGCAGGAAACGTCAAAACTGTAGCCGGGGCGAATCTGATCAATTGTGCGATCTAGGTCATAGATGAATTCGATTGAGATCCTTTCCCTGATCTGCTCTTTGGATGCTCCCTGCCGGGCAAGCAGGATGGCCAAGGCTACCGCCTGGGCACCCTTAATGCCTTCGGGGTGGTCATGAGAAATCACGGCGCTATTTTTGGCTTCACGAAGTACATCCTCTTCAGTATCATGTGCAAATCCAATAGGACTGACGCGCATGGCAGAACCATTTCCCCAGCTGTTGTAAGGTCGAATTTCATCCTCTGCGAGCCAGAGTATGAAATTTCCTCCATAACCCGCATTTGGAAAAATCCTGCCCAATGATTTCATCCCCTGTCCGTAATCCCCTCCCTCAAGAATTGCCCGGGCAACTGCCAGGGACATGACTGTATCGTCTGTAAACCGGGAATAATCACTAAAAAGGGGAAAACCCTCGCTTTTCAGGGGATTATGTTCATAAACTGACCCAATGATGTCGCCTGCGATTGCACCGATCATATGATCTCCCTGTTGGATGTGATCATTTGCCACCTTAATAATCCTAGACCAGAAAAGGAGTCTGCGCAAGTGAAAAAGTTTCAGATTGAGTATAATGGAGGCAGAAATCAGGAAATAAGGATCAATTATGGATGAGAAAGAGATTAAAATTCCTCAGAGTGAACCAGAACTTATCACCAAGGTGGGATCCCTCCAGGAATTGCTTGAAAAAGCCTCAGGGGTAAGAGCTGTGCTGGATTATGATCAGGAAGATTCTGGACTGGCTGAGAATGTGCCATTTCCTTTTCTGGCGCTGGTGGGGCAGAATCAAATGAAGCTTTCTCTGGTGCTTTCTTTGCTCAATCCCAATCTGGACGGAGTGCTGTTGATCGGTCCCCGCGGAACTGGAAAATCCACCGCAGTTCGCAGTTTGATAAATTTGCTTCCAGATGTGAGACGAAGTTTGTGTTATTACGGCTGCCTGGAGGAAGAGATTGAATCCGGAGGAATTGATGCTGTTTGTCCGGTTTGTGCAAAAAAATACGGGCAGGGTGATCCTCTCTCGCGGCTAGAAAATGTGAGCCTTGTCGAACTGCCACTTAACTCAACCCTGGAAGATGTTGTGGGAGGTTTGGATCCCCAGGCAAAAGCCAATTCACGCCGGCAGCTGAAACGGGGTATTTTATCACGAGCTGACCGCAATCTGCTGTACGTCGATGAAGTCAATCTGCTCAATGATCAGATTGTAGATGCCATCCTGGACGCGGCAGCCCAAGGTCAATATACAGTTCGGCGGGGCTCTATGTCCGCCACTTATCGTTCAAATTTCACCTTGATCGGTTCCATGAATCCTGAAGAAGGTCACTTACGTCCCCAGATTATGGATAGATTTGGCCTGCGGGTGCTTGTCAAAGGATTGGAAAATAAAGAAGACCGCCTTGAAGCCTATCAACGGACCAGGGCGTATAAAGAAAGTAACCGGGCTTTTTCTGCTCAATATGCCCCTGCTACCAGAGCATTTAAGGATGAAATCCAGGCCAGCCGAGAACAAATCAACCAGGTGGAGCTTTCCGATGAAATTGCCCAGATCGGCCTGGAATTAATCGAGGACTTGGAGCTGGATTCTTTGCGCGCCGAGATCACCTTGTTTGAAGCTGCCCGGGCTCATGCCGCGGCAGATGCCAGGGAGCAAGTAAACCTGGAAGATATCCGTGTAGTTGCTCCAATGGCGCTGCGCCTGCGCCGTTCAAGTTTTATTGAGCAGTATATCGCTGATCAGAGTTCTGAAACCGAACTGCTGGAGAAAGCCATCAATAAATTGATCCCTCCTCAGGATTTAGATCAGGAAGATTAAGTCATGGGAAACTTATCCGTTATCGGTGGGAAAGCCAAAGGATTCAGATTGCAGTCAGTACCAGGCAGTGGGACCAGGCCGATCATGTCGATGGTCAAAGCTGCTTTGTTTAACATAGTTTCCCCTTATATCCTGGATTCAACCTGGCTGGATCTGTTTGCGGGAACCGGTAGTGTGGGTATAGAAGCCCTCAGCCGGGGGGCAGCTATGGCCCGCTTTGTTGAGAACAAATCGGCTGCTGTTAAAACCATTCGGGCAAACCTGGAACACACCGGGTTTATTGAACAGGCTGAGGTCTGGCAGAAGTCCGTTTTCTCAGTTCTGGATAATATGGCAGATAGGCAGTTTGACTTCCTGTTTATCGCTCCCCCCCAATTTAAAGACATCTGGTCTCACGCTTTAAAATCCCTGGATAAGAACCCCGGCTGGATAAAAGATGACAGCTGGATCATTGTCCAGATCGATAAAGTCGAATACCAGGAACTCCAGCTGGATAACCTCAAGCTCTTTGACCGCCGTTCTTACGGCAGTACGGAATTGATATTTTATATGGTGGAAGATGGGGTTGTGAGTTAATAGGGAGGATGCGTGATCCTCTTGGTGTTAGTGTAAGGTCAAATTCTTTATGTTAGTATCAATTTTCTGAAACTGTTAGGATCACGTATCCTTAAATTACTCAGTAAATTCCACTACCAGTTGATCCATTTCATCATAATAATACCTGGCTGAAAATGGGGGATCTGCTGATGATTGCTGGATGACCCGCGGTAATAACACAGGCAGATCCTCAACAAGGTCTCTATTCAGGATTTCATTATAGGGTACCCATTCCAGTTCACCTTCCTGGGAGGAGCGGGGCTCTCTATCCATACAAATCCCTTTCATCACGAATATTCCAATGCCAGTAGGCTCTCCAGTCTCGATGGTCACAGTGCCGACCAGCCAGAGACTCTCAGCAACCAGACCGGTTTCTTCCTGAAGCTCACGCCGGGCGGCAGTGAGTATATCCTCACCCTTTTCTATGTGTCCGCCAACGCCGTTATAACGGTTGGCCCAAAGGCGCTTTGTAGGCGCTCCCTTTAACAGCAAAACAGATTCCCCACGCGTGAGAAAGATTAACGTGCGGGGAATCAGTTGATAACGATCCTGGCTTACACCTTGATCAGAGGCGGGCATATCAGTCGGCCAGATCTGAAGTGTCTTCTGCCTGGACATCACCCAATAAATAATTATCTAAAATTGGGTCGACCAGCACCGGGCTGATGAATTTATCCACGTAGGGACGGGTATCAGCAATGCCAAGCCGGTCAAATAAGTCTCGGAATTGCTGATCCCAGGCAATGGTGATACAGGCCAGCTGTTCTGAAGTGATGCCCCAGATCTTATCCTTAAATTCACCCAATGCCCGTTTGCGGGTTTTGTAATAGAATTGTTCGTCAGTCTGGCCTTCTTTGCGTTCATGAGCGTGGTTTTGATCGAGGTAGGAATAAATTTCGTTTTTAAGGTCATCAGGAAGTTCGTTGTACATGATATTTTGGAAATTGGTGGCCAGGTGGACTTCCAGGGTTTCATATTCAGGAAATTTACTGAAGGCTGTTTCCGGCAGGGTGGAGGCACCATGCTGCACTGCGCCGCCCAAACCATAACTTTCCCGGGAAATCTTTCCCAGATTCTTCAAAAGTTCAAAATCGACCGCGACTTCTTTGATGCTGCCGTCCGGCAGGACCAAACCGCCGTGGGAGGTTCCGGTAAGGACACTGATTTTGCTTAATCCAATTACACCGGGGGCAGTTTTCTCCAGGTCAACCTGATAGTTGTCCATGTAAGCCCGCAGTTCTTCCACTGTTGAATTTTCCTCACCGACTTCACCGATTTCTCCCCCTATAGATACGGTAATACCTTCGGGTTCAAGATCACGGATGTATTTTGTAAAAAAGGCTGTCCACTCAGAATTTAGTACCTGCTGTTCAACCACACTATCCTTGCTGAGATCCACCAGAGTGGAAGCATCAATGTCAATATTGAAAAATCCAGCTTCCAGGGCTTCCCTGGTGAGGTCTTTCAAAGCCTGGATTTCGGGATCCTGGTTATCGTGATACCTGCTGGCTGAAATCTGGTAATGATCTCCCTGGATAAAGACCGGGCCTTTGTATCCAGCAGCGACAGCTCCACCAAGGATATTGGCAGCATATTCGGATGGGCGCTGATCTGTATAGCCGGTTTCGGAGCGGGCAAGTTCTAAGATAAATGCTCCGGCATTGACTTCTCCGGCAATCTGGAAAATGATCCTGGCAGCATAAAAGGTCAGGCTACGCAGGTTGATGGCGGGAACAGTGAAATTATTAGAGACCTCGCCCCGGCCGCAGGCCAGGTAAAGATCATGAATGGAGCTTGGATAGACACCAGCGGCGGCAGCGACCACCCGTACCAGGTAACGGGCGAGATACCGCTTGAGTTCATCTTCTCCCAAAACAGCAGCTTTAACGAGATTTTCTATCTTCAGCTGCAGTTTACCTTCATCAATTATCACTATTTGATCGTTTTCTAAAGTTACAGAACCTTCTAAAAGTTTTAATAGTTCAGCTTTTTTTTCCTGATACATAATTTCTCCTAGGCTTTAAATATTACTGTA
>CAYUXO010000003.1:0-58766 GCA_964448865.1 uncultured Anaerolineales bacterium | reverse complement strand
TCTGGTCTGCTACATCAGCGCAGGCAGTTGGGAGGACTGGCGTCCAGACGCCGACAAGTTCCCCGCTGAGGTCCTGGGGAAAAACTACCTGGGCTGGCCAGGCGAGAAATGGTTGGACATTCGCCAGATCGACCTGCTGGCCCCTATCATGCGCGCTCGGCTGGACGAATGTGCCGCCAAAGGATTTGACGGCGTGGAGCCTGACAACATCGACGCCTATACTAACAGGACCGGTTTCCCGCTCACCTATCAAGACCAATTGACCTTCAATATTTGGTTAGCCCAGGAAGCCCATGCCCGGGGCTTATCTATCGGGTTGAAAAACGATTCTGAGCAAGTCCAGGATCTGCTGGCCTACTATGACTGGGCTCTTACCGAAGATTGTTTTGATCAGGACTGGTGCGAAGAAATGCTGCCCTTCATCGAGAGCGGCAAGCCAGTATTCGCGGCCGAATACACCGATACTGGCATCTCCCTGGAAGATTTCTGCCCCCAGGCCAGAGAGATGGGTATTAGCGCGATCCTCAAAAATCGGGAGTTGGATGCCTTTCGCGAGGACTGTCAATAAATATCCAGGATTATTGTGCTTAAAAATTTCACAAGGAGATCTCCCATGAAATATAAAATCTTAATTCTCTCTTTCATTGTGTTACTACTAATTTCAGGCTGCGACTCAATCTTTGACTCAGAAGTTGACGACTATGATGAATGGGAAGAGTCTGCGGATGAAGTTTATGTCGTTGATGAGGAAGATGAATCTGAAAATGACGAATTCGACGATGATCCGCCACCAATCCTTGATAATGAAGATCTATTATTACGCGATTTTTCCTTGCCTCTGCCCTTGTTTTCCGCAGACAGTGCCTGGAACCAGCGCGCTGATAACGCCGAAGTATTGCCAAAGAGCGATCAGCAAATCCTGGGTTTGTTCCGTGTGCTGCTGGGAGATATCTCCTCCCTTGAAGGGTATAGCGAACCTGCCACTGATTGGCCGTTTATGGATATTGGTCTATATGAATATACCGTTCCAATCTTTCAGATAGGAACGGAAATGCAGGAAGTCTTAATTTGTGAAGATGATGGTGTTCTCGGGTGGGCTCATCCTAAATTTGATGTAGAAACCGAAGGTGGACCAGTGATTGTGCCCGCTCCAGCAGGTACAGTACGGCCTTCCGGTCCAGAAAATGATAACGCGGATGGTTGGCTGGTCCTGTATGATCCAGAAAACCAAATTTCTTATGATTACTTCGCTGCGACTCCCATCAGGAATGAGGAATGCCGGGGATTTGAGGGGGGCATTAGAGGGGTCAACATCCTTCAGGCCGGAGTGGTAGATTATTTTGATCTGCAGGGAACTGGAGCAAACCCGGATGGATACTACAGCGCTCGCGCTGTGGGAACCCCCTTGCTTGCGGGATTGATCCTGCCCGAAGATATTGAAAGTGGAGAAATCGCTCACGCTCTCTCTTTTGCCATTCCGGGTCCAAGAAACACCAGCCGCAACCCCTATGAACCGAAGTCAGCTGATTATTTTTATCCAGCCTCTACTACAGAGACAGATTTCTATAATACAGATCCTTTAGCACTTGCCTCCGGGCAGCGAATTCGCCTTAAACAAACTCTCCATGACGAAGATGGCGGAATAATCAACGAAGAAAATCTGGCACCCATAACCAGGATGTACCTGACAGCTTTACGCAATTATGGGGCCTACCTGGTAGATAATGCGGGAGGATTCACTTTTTATGCTGAAGATATACATACAGCAGTCTTGGATCTTACAGATGATGAAATTAACTACCTGATTGGCAGCCCCCCCGGAACTCCCATTTCTGAGATTATGACCAAATGGCAGATTGTGATCGAAAAACTTGCTAACGATTTGGAGATAATTCCCCTGGCAGTCAGCGAAGGAGATTCGGAACCGATACCGAGAAATGCTCAAATCGAGTACTCGAATTTCGAGGTTGTTGAACCCGCCTTCGTGCCGTGACCAGAAAATCAATTGCGGATTGAAAATTGAAAATTGGATGAAATGACCGAAGACCGGAGGAAGCTTCGCTTCCTGACCGGGAAATACGAGCCGCCGCGAGGCGGCTTTTCCCATACTGGTCCCAGTTTTAATGATGATGGCAATCACCTTCTGACACGCCACGTCGCGTAGAATTCAGCCCACGAATTCATTCGTTGGGCGATAAAGGAAGCCAGGAGATTGCTTCGTCCTCCTTCGGACTCCTCGCAAAGACAGTAATACGTCGGCGCAGGCCAAGCCTGTCCTGAGGAAACCGAAGGATTCGGCGTCAGCCAGAAGGGAGGAATTTTGCGAAGGGCATTCCAGCTCTGACGAGCTGACCGGGGACCGGGACGGACTGATGAAGGGATTGGAACGTTAAATTGACTGACTATCGTATTCTAACAACCAATCTTTTGGCCAATTTCTTGTTTAGTTGCACCCAATGCGAACAATGCTTTGATCTGTAAATCAATTGATACAGACCTATCAGCTACCTCAATTTTAGATAATCTTGATTGGCTGGATTTAAGCAGTTTTGCTGCATTAACCTGAGATAATCCTTTCTTTTCACGTAATTCTCTTACCATTTCACTTAAGATGAGTTTTAACTCAATATATTCCAGTTCATCCTCGGATAAGTCGAGAAAATCCTCGATGGATCCAATTCTCCATCCTTTTGCTTCAAGTTCTTTGATCCGTTTTGTGTCCATATTTTCTCCACAAAATTAGTATTCATCCAAACGCTTCTTACAAATATTAATAATGTGCTTTGGTGTCTCCTGAGTTTTCTTAGTGAATACTTCCAATATAACGATTGCATCATCTGCAATGAAATAAACAATTCTCCACGTTTTATTTTTATCTCGAATTCTCAATTCATGACATCCTTTCCCAATCATTTTCATTGGGCGCGATTGAGGCAGAGATAAATTCTCCCCTTGCTGGAGTCTCCTTAATAATAATCCTGCTTCAATCCTGGCTTCCGTAGAAAAAGGAGGTGTTTTAATCTCACCATGAAGCCAGGCTATTGGTTTGCCATGCGAATTCATCTGACACTATTATATGTCAGATTTGACATATAATCAATACCAGGCTCTTATGGGTGAAAAACCAAAAACAAGATAAATCTTGTTAAGCACAAAAGTCCCGTCTGTCCTGAGCGGAAGCAAACCCCGAAACGAATGTGAGGGGGATGCTGAAGACGAAGGAGAGCGGCTTTTCCCGTACCGGCCCCGGTTTTAATGATGATGGCGACCACCTTCTGACACGCCTCATCGCGTAGAATTCAGCCCACGAATTCATTCGTTGGGCGATTGAAATGGCCAGAAGATTGCCGCGTCAGGATCTGCGATCCTTCCTCGCAAAGACACAAAAGCCCCGAAGGGGCGCCATTATTAGCCCTGTGATTTGCGAAGCACCCTGGAAGGGCACCGCAGGGCGAACACGTCGACGGAGGTCGACGTTCGGCTCTAGCCTGCAGGGAGGAATTCATTCCATCCCTTACAACGCCAGGGCGGACAAGCAGAGAGAGTATGGACTTTTCCCCTCTTCGACTGCAGCCAAATGGCCTCCGCTCTGAGAGCTGGTTTTCTGTGATAACAGGAGATTGCCGCCCCGTCATCCGTCCCCGGTCCTCGGTCGGAAGCAAAGCTTCCTTCCCCCCTAACAATCCTGTAGGCCCTCCCCCTCTTGACCCCTTCCCCCGCCGCTGATAGAATTATGACCCATTATCTGCCATAATGCAATCAAGGTGCCACAACATGAGCCAGGATCGCCGTGTTCTCAGGACCCAAAAACTGCTCGGAGAAGCACTCATCGCCGAGGCCCTGGAAAAAGGCTACAAAAATATCACTATCCAGGATGTCACCCAGCGGGCCGATATCGGCTACCGCACTTATTTCCGCCATTACAAGGGGCTGGATGAGCTGTTGATCAGCGTCGCCCAGGATAAACTGGATGATTTTTATCAGATCCTGGACCTGCCCCTGCCGGGAGAATTGGTCGCAGATCCGGTGGAATTTTTTCACAAGATCGGGCACACCCTGTTCCATCACATCAAAAACAACCAGGAAAACTTCCGCTTTTTACTGCTGGATGACAGTTTGCAATTCCTGCTCGATCCGGTCATGGACCGGGCCAGTCAAAAAGCTGAGACCTTTTTATCCAAACTGCCCCAGGAGAATATCTCCGCGGCCGTTGCCGCTAACCACATCATCACCTCGGCATTTTCTCTGATACGCTGGTGGCTGGAAAACGATACCCGCCATTCCTCCCAGAGAATGGGAGATATTTTTACCGACCTGATCATCAAACCCACCTGGCTGGTGATGACCCGGGAAGAATGATCGGTGAGACAAAACTAATTGAACAATTATAAAAAATGGATTTATTAACCTGATGGCAGACCCAAATTCCCCCTTGATCGAACTGCGCGGTGTGGCCAAGAACTATCACACCAAAGCCGGCACTTTCCCGGCCCTGAAAGGCATTGACCTGGATATCTATCCCGGTGAATTCCTGGGGGTGGTCGGCAAGTCCGGGGCTGGAAAATCAACCCTGCTTAACATGATCACCGGGGTGGATCAGCTCAGCTCGGGTGAGATCCGGGTGCGGGCCAATGGCTCGACCATTAACCTCACAGATCTCACAGAAAATGAACTCACGCTCTGGCGGGGTCGGACCATGGGTGTGATCTACCAGAGCTTTCAGCTTCTGCCCATGCTCAATCTGGTCCAGAATGTGATGATGCCCATGGACATGAGCGGGCTTTTTCAGAATCGCAAAAGCAAAGAGCGCGCCCTGGAACTGCTCGACATGGTTGAACTGATCGATCATGCTTATAAATATCCCTCCCAGATCTCCGGCGGTGAACAGCAGCGGGTGGCGATCGCCCGGGCCCTGGCCAACGATCCTCCCCTGATCGTGGCCGATGAACCCACCGGCAGTCTGGATTCGGTCACCGCGGAACATATTTTTAACATATTTGAGGGACTGCTTCAGGCTGACCGCACCATTGTAATGGTCACCCATGATCGGGGACTGCTGCCCAGATTCTCACGATATGTCAGCATCGCGGATGGAGAGTTGGTGGATGGTGGGGGGCAGTCATGACCAATCAGACTAACATCCAGGCACTTGGTGGAAATCCTCCGGCCTTGATCCAGATGAAGGGAGTGGTAAAGACCTTTACCACCACTGCCGGGGAATTCACTGCCCTGCGAGGGGTTGACCTCACCTTGCAAGAAGGCGAATTTGCCGCCGTGATCGGCAAGTCCGGCAGTGGAAAATCGACCCTGCTTAATATGCTCACCGGCATCGACCACCCCACCAGCGGTCAAGTCCTGGTGAACGGAATGGATATTCACGCCCTGAGTGAGAGCAAACGCTCATTATGGCGGGGACGAAATCTGGGCATTGTCTTTCAATTTTTCCAGCTTTTACCCATGCTCAATTTGCTTGAAAACGTCATGCTGCCCATGGATTATGTGGGCATGTACGATATTGACCAGCGGCCCAAAAAGGCTATGGAATTATTGACCATGGTCGGTTTGGGTGACCAGGCTCAGCAGCTCCCCCGGGCTGTTTCCCGGGGACAGCAGCAAAGCGCGGCCATTGCCCGCGCCCTGGCTAACGATGCCCCCATCCTGGTTGCCGATGAGCCCACAGGCAATCTGGATTCCCGCTCCGCTAATCAGATCATTGACTTATTTGAAAAACTATCCGGGCAGGGCAAAACAATCATCATGGTCACCCACGACCCCTCCATGACCAAAAGAACATCCAGAACGGTGTTTATTTCCGATGGAGAACTGGTGAACGAGACCATTGCCCAGGCGCTGCCTTTACTCACCCATCCTTTAATGAAGGAACTGGCTCAGCGAGTAAGACCGCTGCACTTTCAACCAGGAGCGACCATCCTGCAGCATAAAAAGCGAGTGGATAATTTTTACATGATCCAGAATGGGAAAGTGGATATTGTATTAAGGAAGCGCTGGGGCAGCGATGTGGTGATATCCACTCTAAAACAAAACGATATCTTTGGCGAAATCGAGCTGCTTCAGGGCGGCAGGTCAATTGCCAGTGTGCGCGCATCCGTTGAAGGACCGGTGGACTTACTGGCCCTTTCCCGGGTGGATTTTAAGTGGCTGATGGCTGAATCCCCGTTAACAGAAGATGCGATTTCCAAAATGGTCCAGGAAAAACTCGAAGAAAGAAAACGGGCTGACCGCAGAAAGAAGACCAGAACTAAATTCGGTTGATAGCCCTCAACACTGCCTGATCCTGAAGATTGGGCCAGGTGAAAATTAACAGGAGATATGTATGCGCCCCCGTTGGCGAAAAGTGCTCTCAGATCTGATCGATAATAAAGCCCGCACCATCCTGGTGGTCTTTTCTATTGCCGTGGGTGTATTTGCAATCGGTGTCATCGCCGGCACCTACGTGATCATCTCAGAGGATATGGGAGTGAGCTACGCGGCCAACAATCCCTCCAATATTGAGATCCGGATGGAAGATTTTGATCAGGATCTGTTGAACACGATCCGGAATTTCGAGGGCATAAAAGAAGCCGAAGCCCGCCGTGTCTTTAAGCTCAAGGTGCGTCCCCCGGGGGAAACCCGTTGGATAACGGTTGACGTAGTGGCAATGGAAGATTTTGAGGATAACGAGATCAATCTTCTTCAACCTGTCAGCGGCGTCGCAGCACCGGAGAAAAACCAGATCATCCTTGAGCGTGATGTGCTGGAAGAGCTCAATATATCTCCCGGTGAGATTCTGGAAATTCAACTGCGTGATGAAACCATCAAAGAGATCACCGTGGTTGGCATCGTTCAGGATTCATCTACGGGAGCGATCGATTTTCTCGCCCCTCCCCTGGCCTATATCACCTCAGACACTCTGAAATTCTTTGATGAGCCAGCTACCTTCAACCGCCTGTTTGCAACAGTTGAAGTCGGCCAGGATGACGACGAGCATATCCGTTCTGTACTGGCTGATCTAAAAGAAAAAATCGAAAAGAACGACTATAATATCGGACGCACTTTCCGCTCTAAAACCCATGAACATCCCCTGGAACCCACCATCAACGCGGTTCTGGGAATTTTGATGGCCCTGGGTGTCTTGATCGTATTCCTTTCCAGCTCATTGATTGCCAACACTCTCAGTGCCCTGCTCAATCAACATCTGCGCCATATCGGTGTCATGAAACTGATTGGAGGGCAAGATCAAATTATCTTTCGGATGTATTTGGTGCTGCTGCTGGTTTTTGGCTTTTTAGCGCTCCTGATCGCCGTCCCGGCCGGAGGCCAGGGCGCTTATGCGCTGGCCCAATATATTGCCGACGAGATGGGTTTTTCGCTGCTTGGATACCGCATTGTGCCGCTCTCTTTCATCCTTCAAATATCGGTTGGCATCCTGGTTCCCCTGGTAGCTGGATTTGTGCCCGTGGTCAACGGATCAAAAGTCACGGTTCAAAAAGCGCTTGACGGAGACCGGATCCGCGATGCCGGCGGGGATGATCCAGATGGCAAAGAAGGAGGATCCCGCTTCGAGCGTTTCCAATTAAAATCCACCCGGGCTCTTGCTGACCGCGGCATCCGCATCCCCCGTCAAACCCTCATTTCTCTCCGCAACACATTCAGGCAGCGGGGGCGTTTAATGCTGACGCTTTTCACCCTCACCATGGGCGGGGCTATTTTCATCTCCGTCTTTAATGTCCGGGATACGCTGCATGAGTACGTGGATAATATCGGCAATTATTTTATGGCGGATGTCACGCTCGATTTTGAACGGCCTTACAGGCTGGAAGAGATCAAGCAGTACGCCTACCAGGACCCACGGGTGACTCATGTAGAAGGCTGGTCCTACGCCACCGCAGAGATTTTATTCAGTAATGGCTCTACAGCCGATAATATCAGCATTCTGGCGCCGCCTGCAGAAAGCAACCTGGTTTCACCTATGATGGTTAAGGGACGCTGGATTAAACCAGGTGATGAGAAAAAACTTGTTATCAGTGAGGGAATATACGATTTTTATCCCGACTTGAAGATCGGAGATCATATCCCTCTTAAAATAAAAGGGAAAGAAGAAAGCTGGGGTGTAGTGGGGGTGTTTAAATTCATCGGATTGGAAGGGGTGATCGGTTATGCGCCTTATCAGTATATTTCCCGCGAACAAAACCTGGCCAACCGCTCTTTCTCCTACCGAATTGAGATCCAGGACCATGATCGGGCCTCCCAGGTTGTAATGGCCAAAGATCTGGACGCCTTTTTCAGGGATCAAGGTTTTCGCGTGCAGGAGGCCACTCCCGGGCTGTCGACCCTGGACGATGCCGCGGAAAGCCTGGATATTTTGATCACCTTCCTGCTGATCATGGCTCTACTGACAGCTACAGTCGGCTCCATGGGATTGGCTGGCACAATGAGCATGAACGTGCTGGAACGAACCCGCGAGATCGGTATTATGCGGGCTATCGGAGCCACCGATCTGGAAATCATCCGTATGGTGATCGTGGAAGGTTTGTTGATCGGGATGATTTCCTTTGTGTTGGGGATGATCCTTGCGGTCCCATTTACCTATTTACTCTCCAGTATTGTCAGTAATGCCGTATTTGCCACACCCATCGACGTGGTTTTCACCCCGGTGGGATATTTTATCTGGTTAGGGCTGGTGATCGTCCTGTCCTCCCTGGCCAGCGTTCTGCCCGCCCGCAACGCGGCGAGGCTGACCATTCGAGAAGTATTAGCGTACGAATAAAACAGGTAGTTGATGATCAACTGCCATAAAAAAAGGAAATGAATATGAACACTCACAAAACGAAGATCATCTTATTCTTGAGCCTGGCCCTGCTTTTCACGCTGAGTGCTTGCGGCGGGAAAGAGACACCCACCCCGGAGCCAGTGGAAAGCCTGAGCCTGGATTATGTCATCGCGGAAGGGCATGTTTTCCCGGCACGGGATATCTGGCTCAATTTTTCCGCCCAGGGCAGGGTCACTGAGATCCTGGTTGAGGCTGGTGAAAAAGTTTCCCGGGGCCAGGTCCTGATGCGTCTGGATAACAGCGAGGGATCAGAGGCTGCTTTGCTGGCGGCGGAACTTGAACTGATCAGCGCCCGACAGGGCTTTGATGATTTCACCCGCACCTCAGAACTGGGGTCCGCGGTTGCCTGGCAAGCCTATCTGAATGCCCAAACCCTGCGAGGGGCAGCCGAAGAGCTATGGGAAGATCTAAACCTCGAAAATCTGGGAGATGACATTGATGACGCCTTGATTGAGGTCCGCGACACCGAGTCTGACCTGGATGACGCCCGGGAAGAATGGGAAAAATATCAAGATGTTGACCAGGGCAATTATGCCAGACAGGCAGCTGAAGATGACCTGGAGAAGGCTCAGGAAGACTTTAACGAAGCCCAGCGCGATCTGGAAGAAGCCATTCGAGAGATTGACGGCCCCAGGGCCGACCTGGATGCCGCCCTGGCTGCTGAAGCTGAGGCAAGACGTGACTTCGAGATGTGGATAGGTGAGGGCTTTGATCTCGACCAGCTAAACCTGCTGGAAACCCGGGTTAGAGCTTCTGAAGCCGGAATGGTCGCCGCTCAATCCAGGCTGGAAAACTACACCTTAACGGCTCCTTTCACCGGCACAGTGACGGACATTTACCTGGAAATCGGGCAGTTTGTTGGTCCCGAAGCCAAGGCAGTCCTGCTGGCCGACTTAAGTGAATTTATGATCGAAACCAGCGACTTGACCGAACTGGAAGTGGTCAAGATCAGTGTTGGTCAAATCATAGAAATAGTCCCCGACGCCTTGCCAGACACCACCCTTTTAGGGAAAGTAAAAGCTATCGCGCAGTCCTTTACGACCCAGGCCGGCGATATCACTTATAAGGTCACCATCAGCCTGGATGAGAGCGATCCCAACCTGCGCTGGGGCATGACGGTGGAGCTGACGTTTATTCCGGAATAGGGACGCACCGCTGACCGAAGACGGGGGACGGATTTAATATGCTCTCGGGAGAGCGCCAGCTCTCCCGAGTAAGATTAACGCAGGAGCTGGCGCTCCCGCTAGAGCCAGGGTGTGGAAGGTTAAAAGGTTGGATTTACTGACTACTATATTAGAAACAGAGACCCCTCGCAAGAGGGATTTTCTGATTCATAAATTACTGTCATTGCGAGCCAGCTGAAAGCTGGCGTGGCAATCTCCTAGAAAGGTGATCCGAAACCCGAACCGCCCCCAGGGCGGTTTTTCCCAAACCAGGAAATAAATTTTTAAATATAAGCATATCGTTATCTGATACTCCTCACCGCAAAGGACCCAGAATGACAAACTGTGGGGAATATAATCTCAGTTTTAACCTTAAACGTCGACGGAGGTCGACATTCGGCTCCGCCTGCAGGGAGGAATTCATTCCATCCCTTACCATGTCAGGAGATTGCTTCGCCGTTCTTCGAACTCCTCGCAATGTTAATAAACAAGGGCGACCCGCCGGGTCGCCCTTATTGATTACTGGTTTACTGCTCAATACTTACTTTCTGTTCGGGTCGCCCCTACTGATTGCTGACTTACTACTTACTTTTTTTCCTGATTGCTGCCCTACGGCATTCCTTCCACCAGCATCGACTCCACCAGCTGATCCAGCAGCACCAGTGAGGGCGCAAAGCTGTTATCGGCACTGGTATTCAGCTCCAGCCTGGTTTCTTCTACATAAGCTGCATAATTCTCATAAAAAGCATCATCCATGGTGACATTATCAGTGTTTTGCGACAGACTGGAATGGGTCACTGGAAAAATAATACTGATGTAATACAAGCCGTCATCCGTAAATCCCTGGAAAGTATAAAACAAATAGGGCGTACCAATCGCATAATAAGCTTGACCGTACTGGCTGAGCCAGCGGGCTCCGCTCCCGTTCTGAAAATCCAGGTATTTCACCTGGGCCTGGAATAATTGTCCCGCGTTATACAGATCCGGCACAAACAATCCGGCATGATCCTGCGGTTGGGTGTCAAAAGCAGTTAACAACCCGTCCATTCCTTCGCTGACATTTTCATTGATGGCCTTGTAATCCGCCACTGAGTAGATTCTGATCGTTGGTGTATGAAAACCATCCGGCAGTACCCAGTTGTTAAAAACACACTCACTGTGTTCCGGTTTGCTCCACCAGGTATTATTGGCATCGTACTCACCAGGTATGATTTCCGCTGTGAAATCATCCGCCAATAAATCATTGAAATAAAAACTCAGACCGGCACAAGTAGAATTCACTTCCGGCGCAGGGGGCGCTCCCGCCGTTACTGTAGGATGGATCGTGGGAGGTGGATTTTCGCCATCAGCGGCCTGGACCGCAGCCAGGGTTGCCGCCACGGCGGTGGCAATCGTATCACCATCTAATGGTATATCGGGAGGATTTTCTGGTCTTTCTTCAGCCGTCCCCGTAAGGGAGCAAGCCAGAGAGAGGGAGAGCAGAGTGATTAGGATGATGTAAATTAGGGAGCGCTTTGAGATCATGAGTGAGTTCCTTCGGTGTTTTTTTGATTGTATCTATTCTAACCTAAGAACACGAAAGGTACCTATAAAAAGACCGGTGACGGAGGACTGAAGACTGTTTGTCATTGCGAGAGTGCATAGCACCCGTGGCAATCTCCTGGAGAGGGGATTGCTTCGTCCGCCTTCGGCTCCCTCGCAAAGACAAACAAAAAGGGCGACCCGGCGGGTCGCCCTCACGCCTTACACCTTACCTACTTACTGCCTTTTCCTCCCCCACAACTGCTGCCGCTCAATAAACCTTCCTCTACAGGTACGGAAAATGTGATTTATATCCTGATTTTCCCCCACAATATTGAAATCCAAAACGTTTTGGGTTATTATTCAAGTATAACTTAAACGTTTTGGGTCAAGGATATCTCCCACTTATGACCATTACACTCAAAGATATTGCCCAGCGGGTCGGTAAATCAGTAACCACTGTCTCCCGGGCATTACACGACTTTGATGATGTCAGTCCAAAAACCAAGGCTGAGGTGCGCTCCATCGCCGAAGAACTTGGCTACACTCCCAATATTCATGCTCAGCGCCTGCAAAAAAAGAGCACCGATACCATCGGCTTCATTATACCTACCTATGGACCGCGATTTTCGGATCCCTTTTTCAGTGAATTTTTAGCTGGCATCGGCAACCAGGCTGCTGAGCTGGGTTTTGACTTGCTGGTCTCCACCCGCCCGCCGGGCACCATGGAGCTTCAAGCCTATGATAAAAATGTGCACAGTCCCCGGGTGGACGGTTTTATTATCGTCCGCACCCGGAAGCAGGATCAGCGCATTAAATACCTCTCCCAGATGGGCATTCCTTTCGTGGCCTTCGGTCGTATGCTCAATAACAATGATTATGCTTATGTCGATGAAGATGGTGAATACGGTATGAGCTTGATCACCTACCACCTGGCAGACCTGGGACATAAACGCATTGCCTACCTGGATGCCCCGGAGCAGTTCATGTTTGCCCATTACCGCCGCCAGGGTTTCCTGGCCGGATTAAAAGATAACGGATTAAATGTGGATCAAGAGCTGATACTTACCGGCGATATGACCCAACGGGCCGGTTATCAGCTGGCAACTGACTTGCTTACCCTGGAAAATCCTCCCACCGCCATCATCGCCAGCAACGATCTCATGGCCCTGGGAGCAATCAGTGCAGCCCAGCAGCTTGGACTCGAAGTCGGGGACGATGTCGCTATCACCGGGTTTGACAACATACCCCTGGCCGAACACTGTCATCCCCCGCTCACCACTGTCCACCAGCCCATCTACCAGATCGGAGAAATGGTCTGCGAAATGTTAATCAAACAGATCCGTGCTGAACCTTTGGAGCAGAAGCAAATTATTCTGCAGCCTTCCTTGATGGTTCGGCAATCTACTATCGGAACAAAAAATTAACTTTATGTCTCATGAAAAGGAGGTGGTAATCTCGAAGATAGTTTGACACTTTATCAGAGTTGTTAGTTAGTCACTATTTAGATGCACGGAGGAAAAAATGAAGAAGTTTTCTATCGTTATGGCGATCGTTCTCGCTGGCGCTTTGCTCCTGACTGCCTGCCAGCCAGAAACCATCGTCGAAACAGTGATTGTTGAAGTAGAAGGCGAAACAATCACAGAAGTCGTGACAGAAGAAGTCATGGTTGAGGTTGCTTCCAAGACCCTGGTCTTCTCTTCCCGATTGTTCAGCCCCCCCGCCGAGCAGCTGTTCTTCATCAATGAGATCATTAAACCTTTTGAGGAAGAGCACGGAGTAACCGTTAACTTCCAGATCATTGATGACCAGACCCTGCTTGACCGAGCAGAAGTTCAGCAGACCACCAATCATGTGACCACCGACATTATCGTGTCCCACAACGGCTCCATGCCCAATTGGATTGATAATGGTTGGGTAATGGATCTGACCGATGTTGTCGCCAGTTGGGATGACCGCACTTTCAGTGAGGCGTTCATCACAGACACCAACAGAGACGGTGTGCAGTACTTCTTGCCCGTTGGCGCTGATGTCTACCTGCTGTTAGCCAACAACAAAGCCCTGCCTTACGTGCCGGACGGCGTGGATCTCGATGCCATCACCTGGGAACAGTATGCTGCCTGGGCTGTCGCTATCGCAGAAGGTGAAGGTGAAGGCAAAGTCTGCATCACCGGTATTCCATCCAAATCCTGGGTGTACATGTTCGGTGGCACCGGCCTGTCCTATGGTGCCGGCTTCCCCGATGTCTCCTCGGCTGGAGCCATGGGTGCCTGGAAAGTTTGGGAAACCATTGGTAAAGGCGGTGGATTTATACCCACCGTTCTCAA
Organism: uncultured Anaerolineales bacterium; assembly: GCA_964448865.1. Lineage (GTDB taxonomy): Bacteria > Chloroflexota > Anaerolineae > Anaerolineales > UBA11858 > B10-G9. The sequence continues at coordinate 44,925 of CAYUXO010000003.1, read as the reverse complement.
CATCGACAGCTGTGTGGACCCCATGATGCGCGAAGAAACTTGGTTAACAGTCTTCCACAACGCACGTGCTGGACAGGTCTATGCTTCTAATGAAACCGCATTCACCCTGGCTCCCGCTCCCTCAGGACCTGCAGGTATCGGTAGCATTGCTGGCGTCTCAGGATACGCAATCATGAAAGGCACCGCCAATTATGATCTGGCTCTCTCCTTCCTAGAGTACCTGACCCGACCTGATATCCAGGTGAAACTCGCTAAAGGAACTGGCGGATTCATTCCCCCCGTGGAAGAAGCCCGTGAGTACCTGGGCGATGAAGCCATTGACGAGGTCATCAACAAAGCCGTTCTGGTCCTCAACAATGGTGTGGTTTCGGGTGTTCCCGCTTACCTCTACCAGGATTGGGGTGCAGTCAAAGCCTGCTACGATGATGTTTTCGAAGACACAATTCTAGCTGGACTTGATGTTACCCAGGAAAGACTCGACGAAGCAGAAGCCTGCATTGTCGCCCTGCTGAAGTAATTTGTACCAATGTTAGTTGAATGGATAGGACCGGGAAACCGGTCCTATCCTTCATTAGACAAAGGATTTCCTATGTCCGCTGCCGCTCCCGCGAAAAGGTTTCGTGACCTCGGATCAAAAGCAGTTCCCTATTTACTGATCGCTCCAGTTGTGATCTATTACATCTTTTTCTGGGTCCGTCCGGTCCTGATAACGATATATGAAAGTTTCCAGAGTGCGGCTGGGACTTTTACATTCCAGAACTATATGATGGTATTTACAGATCCCAACTTCATGCCCGCACTTCGAAATACTGCTATTATTGTTGTTTTTTCAGTCACCTTGGAATTTTTTGGCGCGTTATTTCTGGCCTTGTTGATTAACCGGAAATTCGCCGGTTCCACCATCTTCTTGTTTGTGGCCATGATCCCCATGGCGCTGCCGGCAGTTGCAGTCGCTGCCATGTGGTTGACTGGCTTTACCGCCCATGGCTGGATTAACAGCCTGCTCTATTATCTAGGTATTATTGCTGAAGGCGCAAAGATCTACTGGCTGGCCGGCTCAGAATGGAAGTTGTTGGCTTTGGTCATCTTGATTGATGCCTGGCAGGTGATTCCCTCGATGATGATCATCCTGCTGGCTGGTCTGCAAAATATTCCGGAGGAAACTATCGAAGCCGGGTATGTCTTTGGTGGGAATTTTATAACTGTGCTCCGCAAAATCACTATGCCCCTGCTAGGACCGACCATCCAGACAGCTGTCATTCTACGTTTGATATCTGCCATCCAAATTTGGTTGATTATCGTGCTGCTGGTTGGATTCTCCCGCATACCTGTGCTCGTAGAGCGCATTGTTTATTATTATAAGGAAGTACCAAACTTGGACATCAGCTTACAGATGGCCAGTGGATACGCCATCATTGTCTCCTTTATCGTTTCCATGGCTGCCCTGTTATACCTCAGAATCTCAGGAGCTTTTGGGGGAAAAAAGGAGGCAGCCCAATGAACAAAAATCCCATCAAAATTGGAAGATTAGTCCGTCGGACGATCTTTTATCTATTTATTGTCACCCTGGCAGTTAGCATCATACTCCCGGCATTCTTCCTGGTTTCCCTCTCATTTTTAAGCACCCGGGAAGCTTACCAATTTCCCTTACCTCTTCTACCATCCCTGAAAACAGAATATTCTCTTACCCACAGCGATCGCGGCTACCTTCTCAGTGTCTATGACAATTTTGATAAGGAATATCAGACCGTTCTGGATACAGCCGAACTGGAAAAAATGTCGGTCTACATGAAATCCCAGATCGGTACACCTTACACCATCCCTCAAATCGAGGACCGGATCGCTGAGCTTGAAGGTGGACCAGATGATACTATTTATTTCAGTGCCCGCAAGGATCTCCTTCTAAACTACACCACATTCTTTCAAATAACCCGGGATGCTGTACCAGCCCTATTACGAAGTCTTCAAATCGCAGGTCTAACTATTCTGGTTTCACTCTCTATCGGCGGCATGGCTGGCTACGCTTTTGCCCGCTACGTTTTCGCCGGGAGGGATGCGCTAAAATTCAGCGTACTTTTTGTGCGCATGTTCCCTGGAGTGGCTATCGCTTTGCCGATGGTGATAATCCTGGCCAATATGGGTTTTTATGACAAACCGATAGGTCTTACCTTGGTGTACTCAGTGGGATCCATTGCACTAACGATCTGGATCACAGCCAGCATCTTTATGGGGATTCCTGAATCGCTGGAGGAAGCTGCCCAGGTCTTTGGAGCTACAAAATGGCAGACTTTCCTTCGGGTCACCTTCCCCCTAGCTTTGCCAGGGTTGGCGGCTGCAGCCATGTACGCTTTTTTAGGTGCCTGGACCGAAACAGTTTCCGCCATAATATTGACCCAGTTCAATCCCACCTTTCCTGTTGTTGTCTACCAGTCTCTACTCGGTGCTGTAGGCAATGTTAACCTGGCTGCGGCAGGCGGTTTAGTATTGGCGATTCCCTCTTTGATATTTACCTTCTTCATCCGCAAGTATATCCAGCAGATGTGGGGCGGCATGACCATTTAGGAGAAAACTATGGCAACTTTAACTATGCAAAATGTCACTAAAATATTTGGCCGAAATGTGATCGCCGTCAAGGAATTTAATCTGGAAGTGAAAGAACGTGAATTCCTGGTTCTGCTCGGACCATCAGGCTGTGGTAAAACCACCGCCATGCGCATGGTCGCCGGGCTGGAGGAGGTGACTTCCGGTAATATCTTCATTGGCGACCGCGAGGTCACTGAACTACCTCCCCGTAAGCGCAATGTCAGCATGATCTTCCAGAATTATGCTGTTTGGCCCCATATGACCGTCTACGAAAATATCGCCTTTGCGCTTAAGCTTAAAAACATGAGCAAAGATGAGATCGACAAGATCGTTAAAGAAACCTCCGGCATGGCTAAGATTGATATGTTGTTGGATCGTTTGCCCTCCCAGCTTTCTGGAGGACAGCAGCAGCGTGTGGCTGTCGCCCGGGCTATTGCGGTTAACCCTGATATTTTCTTGATGGACGAACCTCTCTCTAATCTGGACGCAAAACTTCGAGTTTCGATGCGGACTGAGCTCAAAGCCATCCATGATAAAGCTGCTGCCACCACCGTATTTGTGACCCATGATCAATCAGAAGCAATGAGTATGGCAGACCGGATCGTGATCATGAAGGATGGCGAAGTGGTCCAGGTTGGCACTCCTGATGATGTTTATCACCGCAGCGTATCTATCTTTGTGGCAGATTTCATCGGAACCCCACCCACAAATTTTCTAGATGTGGAGATTAAAAAGGAGTCTGACGGCACCCACCTGGTAAATCCACATCTCAATTTGCTTGTGGAACCCGAGATTGCCAAATCTCTGAATGGCTACAAAAAGGACAATTTAATCCTGGGTATACGACCTGAAAATATCCTGCTTGTGAACGCAGAGGATGCCGCTCTATCCGCCAGCTGCCTGGTATCTGAACCCCAGGGTTCTCACCAGGTTGTTGCCATCGAGTTGGACGATATAATTATCAAAGCTGTAGCGCCTGCCGTTCCCAAGATCGCTGCTGGTTCTAATATCCATTTGGATTTCAAACAAGAGACGCTGCGGTTCTTTGATCCTGAGAGCACCCTGGTTATCAACGACTGAGGCAGATTTTATAACCTAGATGATTGGCGAAGATTGATAACGAGGACCTATGCGTCACCAGATCCGATTTACACTGGAAAAAATCAGTCTCCGTCTGAAAGAAATTGAGGGACTGGTTTACCATCAACGGGAACCACTCCCTCTTTTTTCTTACCGGGAACTGGACCGCCCCGGATTATCCCCTGCAGAAGTCGAACCGGGGGATATTAAATTGCAAATCATCCCACATCAGAGCTACTGGGCTGCACCCCGGACTGATTTTGCTCTTAAAACAAGTTTCCGGATTCCATCGGATTGGAATATAACGGGCGGACCCCTGGCACTCTATCTGCCCATTGGAGTTTCCTGGGATTTTTCTCATCCTGAAGCTCTGGTTTATCTGGACGGCAAACGTATTGCTTCTTGCGACCGCCATCACCAGGAAGTCCTTCTACCTGGTGAAGTTAATAATGGCAAAGACCATCAGCTGATCCTGATTGGCTGGACCGGTATCGGCGGTTCAACTGTGGGTGATATGAGCAATCGGCTCAAAATGGGTTCTCCCGAACTGGTTCAAGTTCACCTTGAAACCCGGGCCTTCCTGGCAACGTCCCGGGTCACAATCGGCATCGCTAAACACCTGAATCGACAAGATCCCAGCTATTATCATTTACTAACATCCCTGGATGATGCTTTGAAACTGGTGGATTTACGGCTGCCTATCGGGGAGGAATTTTATAGCTCTATTGGGGCAGCTCATCAACTATTAAACGCTGGTCTGGATCAAGCCGGATCTGCACTCGACGTGGATCTCACCGCAATTGGTCACGCCCACATTGACGTTGCCTGGCTCTGGACTCTCGACCAAACCCGTCAGAAATCCCGCCGCTCTTTCACAAACGTCCTGTGTTTAATGGAAAAATTCCCCACCTTCAGCTTCACCCAGAGCCAACCCCAGCTATATGATTTCCTCAAAAAAGACGATCCGGAGATATTTAATGAGATCCAGAATCGCGTAAAAGAAGGTCGTTGGGAACCCATTGGTGGCATGTGGGTCGAAGCGGACTGTAATATATCCAGCGGGGAATCTCTAGTACGCCAATTTTTGCTGGGCCGGAGTTTTTTCAACGAGCATTTTGGTCCGGAGGCCGAATCCCCGGTGCTGTGGCTGCCCGATGTGTTTGGGTACGCCTGGAACCTGCCCCAGTTGATCAAAGAAGCCGGGATGGAATACTTTTTCACCATTAAGATCGGCTGGAGCCAGTACAACCGCCTGCCCTTTGATTCCTTCTGGTGGCAGGGGCTGGATGGCACCAAAGTTCTAACCCACTTCAGCACAACCAAAAACCCTGAAAGTGCCCATGCCTCAACCTACAATTCTGACGGGTCCCCGGGCCAGATTCTGGGCACCTGGCTCAATTTCCAAAACAAAGATGATGCCCCGGCTGGAAGATCCCTTCCGATGTTAATGTCTTTCGGTTGGGGAGACGGCGGCGGTGGACCCACCAGGGAGATGATTGAAAATATCCTTGAACTCGAAGATTTTCCCGGCGCCCCCCGGGTTAAACCAGGAAAAGTGATTGGTTTTTTCCGGGATCTGGAAGAAGTCAGTGAAAACCTGCCAATCTGGAATGGCGAACTTTACTTGGAATTCCACCGCGGCACTTACACCACCCAGGCCCGGGTAAAAAGAGCCAACCGCAAGATGGAATTTGCCCTGCACGATGCTGAATTCCTGGCCGCTGCAGCTTCCATATATATTCCTGGCTACCAATATCCTCATCTGGAGCTTGAAAATGCCTGGAAGCTGGTATGCCTGAACCAATTCCATGATATTTTACCCGGCAGCTCAATTGCCCCGGTTTATGTGGAGTCCCTCGATCAATACAAACAAGTTGAAAATCTGGCCAATCAGGTCTGTTTGACAGCCCTCACAGAACTGGAAAAATATTTTGGCTCCAACCTGATCATTAACCCCACTTCGTTTGTCAGAGATGAACCTGTCCTTTTGGATGATAAATATATACAGTCCGGATCCCTGCCGCCCTACAGCATCAATCCCCTGGGTCAAGCAGACCCAGAGATGACAGTTACCAGGAAACTGATCTGCAAAAAGAATTTACTCGAAAACGATTTCCTGAAAGTTGAGTTTAACAAAAACGGAGATATCACCAGCATCTATGACAAGATAGCTTCTCGGGAAATACTTCCAGAAGGAACCCTAGCAAACCAGTGGATAGCTTTTGAGGATCGGCCGCTCAACTGGGATGCTTGGGACATAGATATCTTCTATGACGACAAATCCTGGCTGGCTGAGCCAGCTTCTTCAATCAAGGTGCTGGACAATGATCCATTAAGAGCCAGTTTATTGATTACCAGGAAAATCCTATCCAGCATATATACTCAGAAGATATCACTTAACCATAACAGCCCCCGCCTTGACTTCGAAACTGAAATCTACTGGCAGGATCGCAAAGTACTTCTTAAAACGGCTTTCCCTGTGGATGTTTTATCGCCTGAGGCTACCTATGAGATCCAATGGGGCAATGTCAAAAGACCCACCCATCATAATACAAGCTGGGATTGGGCTCGCTTTGAAACTGCCGCCCAAAAATGGGTTGATCTCAGCGAAGGCGGCTATGGGGTAAGCCTGCTGAATGACTGCAAGTACGGTCACGATATTCACGGAAACACCATCCGTTTGACTTTGCTGCGGGGAACAACAGCCCCGGATCCGGATGCTGATCTTGGTGTTCACAACTTCTCATACAGCCTGTTCCCCCATCAGGGATCCTGGGACGAAGATACAATCAGAGAAGCTTATGCAATTAATGATCCTCTGATGATTTGGAAAGGAAGAGGATCCGCTCCCGCAGAAACAGAACACGGAATTTCTCTAGTTCAGGTGGATCAACCAAACCTGGTGATCGAGACCATTAAAGCCCCTCAGGATGGGGAAGGTTTGATCATTCGGCTTTATGAAAGCCAGCGCATGCGGGGTCATACGATCCTGACTGCCGGATTTCCAATCAAACAAGCCTGGCAGACAAACATCCTGGAAGAAAATCAAAAGAGTTTAGATATTAAAGGCAATCAGGTGGAAATTTCATTCAAACCCTACCAAATTATCACTCTCCGGGTTGAGCCGGAGTAAAATAACATTATGTCTGATTCGAGATTTGCTCTTTACCTGATCCCGCCCTACCAGCTGTCCAAAAATGTCGCAGAGGCTCATGCCTTGCTGCGAAAGCAGTTTGGTTTTTCTGCTGCGGATCGATTTCCTGTCCACTGCACCATCAAAGGTTTCTTTAAGAAAAATGACCTTAAATCTGCAGATCTAAAAAATGATCTGGATGCTTTTTTTGAAGGCCAAAAAGCATTACCTGTCAGCGTGGAAGATTTCCGGGTGGATCCAATTGGCTTTGGACTCAGTTTGTTGACCCTGGATGGAGAAACCAACCAGGCTTTTCTGAAATTTCGGCAAGAGCTGGTGGAAATTACCAAGCCTTATATTGCTGATGATAGTGATTTTAATGACCATGCCCTGAGTCATCCGTTCCACCCTCATATTACATTTTCATTCCGTGATATTCCCAACGACTTATACGATAACGTCTTTGAATGGATGGAAGATGGTCCTGATTTTAAGGGTCCTTTCCTGGCGGATACTTATCACTTTCTCGAGGTCTTTTCTGAGGATTGGAATGGCAGCTGGTGGGAGAGCATTAGCTGGCGCCTGCTGGCATCCTGGAGGCTGGAACCGTGATAAAGCTGCAGCGCCTCAGTGATAAGCCTATCCTGGAACCCAAGCCGCACCATAACTGGGAAGCTGCGGCCGTTTTCAATACTGCCGCTGTTTTTCACAATGGATTGGTCCATTTGATCTACAGGGCAACGGATATCACATCAAATGGCCAGCGGGGAAAATATATCAACAGCCTGGGATACGCGGTCAGCGCAGACGGGATTCACTTTAACCGGCTTGAAAACCCCATTCTGGTCAATGACATTCCCCAGGAGCTGCGCGGTCCGGAAGATCCCCGCATCGTGGAAATGAATGGTTCCTTTTATATGATGTACACAGGTTATGGAGGGAGATTTGACGGAGATTACCGCATAAGCCTGGCAACCTCTCGGAATCTGATTAACTGGGAACGGCGAGGAGTTATGCTCGATGAACCCAACAAGGACGCATCTCTCTTCCCGAAAAAAATCAACGGAAATTTTGTGATGTTTCACCGCCGGTCTCCGGATATCTGGATCACCTATTCTGAAGATCTCAAAACCTGGACCGATCATCAGCGCGTAATGGGTCCGGTAGCGGGTTCGGACTGGGAATCCACCAAAATCGGTCTGGCCGGACCACCTCTCTTAACCCCACATGGTTGGCTGATGATCTATCATGGAGTAGGCGAAGATCCCCGAAAATACAGCCTGGGAATCGCTCTCCTGGACTCCGATGATCCCAGCCGGGTGATAACCCGCCAGACGGAACCCATCCTTGAACCTGAACTGGACTGGGAGATCAACGGCTTCGTGCCCAATGTGGTTTTCAGCTGCGGCCAGGTTGTGATGAATGACCAGCTTATCATTTATTACGGCGGTGCGGATCAGGTTATTGGTGCTGCGGCTGTCGCGATGGAAGAAATCAACAATTTTGGAGCAATATAATATGGCAGATGGAAAAAATATCGGAATCTTCCATTTTCAGGTTGGGGGAACAGATGGTGTTTCCCTTGAAATTGAAAAGTGGAAACTGATCCTGGAAAAAATGGGACATACGGTTCATCTGATCGGCGGTGACCTTGGGACCGCCCAGGGAATCCTGGTCAAGGAAATGTTCCATCATCTGCCAGAAAGCAAACGGCTTAATCAAAATACTTTTTTACGGCTTTCTGATTACGATGCAGATGGTTATCAGGATGAGTTAAAGCGCATGACCGATGTATTGGTGGAGCGGTTCCGGGAAGTGATTCTCGATAATGATATCAATCTTATCCTGGCAGAAAACGTCTGGTGTGTGGCAGCCAATCCAGCTGTGGCTCCTGCTCTGGAAATTATCCGCCGGGAACTGAATATCCCGGCTGTGGCACATAATCACGATTTTTACTGGGAGCGGCGTGATGGATTTACGCTTACTTGCGCTGCTGCTGTTGAGCTGGTGGATAAATACCTACCTCCTCATGATCCTGAGATCAGGCATTCTGTTATCAACAGCCTGGCCCAAAAAGAACTGCTTGAGCGAAAAGGCATACTTTCCGTGGTGGTTCCCAATGTCTTTGATTACGAAACCCCAGCCTGGGAGAAGGATAAATACAACCGGGATCTTCGCGCAGAAGTTGGCCTGGGAGAAAACGACCTGGTATTGCTCCAGGCGACTCGCATTGTCGCCCGCAAGGGAATCGAACTGGCAATTGACTTCGCCCGGGCGCTCAACACACCGGAACGCCGGAAATTCCTCCAGGAGAAAGGTTTATATGATGGCCGTTCTTTCACAGATAAGGACAGGATTGTTTTGGTCCTGGCTGGATACGCCCGGGATGATGCCACCGGAACCTATAAGGAAAAATTAATCCAAAAAGCTAAAAATGGCGAGGTCGAACTGCTCTTTATTGAAGAGAGGGTTGATGCCGAGCGAGGAGAAAAGGAGGGGCAGAAAATTTATTCCCTTTGGGATACATATTCGGCAGCTGACCTGGTGACCTATCCCAGTCTCTGGGAGGGATGGGGAAACCAGTTCCTGGAAGCGGTCAAAGCCAAGCTGCCTCTGATGATTTTTGAATATCCAGTCTATAAAAAGGATATCAAAAACAAAGGGTTTAGGACTATTTCCCTGGGAGACTCAGTGCGCGATTATGATGAAAACGGCCTGGCCCGGGTCGAGGACCATATAATTGAATCTGCCGCAGATCAAACCCTGAATCTGCTAACTGATCCTGATCTGAGAAAGGATCTTGTGGAATATAATTACGCGGTTGGGTTAAAACATTATTCTTTAGATGCCCTGGCAGGCTATCTGAAACCTTTATTCGTTGATTAAATTATCTTTGATTGGATAGTTAATAAAATGCAACCTCAATTTGCCCAGGATCGAATTCTGAACCATCTGACTGCTCTTTATGGAAAAAATAGAGCCCATGATATTCAAGATCAGATAATTAAACGGTTAGATTCCTACAAGGAGGAAGAACTTCTTCAATTTTCTCCTTCAGCACTGGACACATTAGGAGAACTTGATGCGATTCTGATAACCTATGGCGATCAGTTTCAATTACCTGACAAACCCCATTTGTTTACCCTGGGTGATTTTATCCGGGACAACCTCAAGGGTTTAATATCGAGTATTCACATTCTTCCTTTTTTCCCATACTCGTCTGATGATGGATTTTCGGTGATCGATTACATGGCTGTCAATCCCGATCTGGGAAATTGGAGTGATATCAATAACCTGCGTGATGACAGCAACCTTATGTTTGATGCTGTCATCAATCATATATCCCGCCAGAGTGAATGGTTTCAAAAATATCTCCAGGATCAAGATCCGTACAGCGATTATTTCCTGAGCGTGGACCCAGCGACTGATCTATCGCAGGTCACCAGACCCCGGGCTAGGCCTTTATTAACTGAAGTGGAAACCAAATCAGGTATAAAACATGTCTGGACCACATTCAGTCCCGATCAAATCGATCTTAACTTCAAAAGTACTGAGCTGCTGTTGGATATTCTGGATGTACTGCTGTTTTACATAAAGCAGGGAGCCAGTATCCTGCGTTTGGATGCCATTGCCTTCCTCTGGAAGGAAATAGGCACAAATTGCATCCATCTGCCTCAAACTCACCACGTCATTAAACTGATCCGGGCAGTCCTTGATGTATATGCCCCTGAAGTGATCCTGATCACAGAAACCAACGTTCCCCACGTTGAGAATATCAGCTACTTCGGCCAGCAATTACCTGGAGCCACCGGAACCGAATCTCTAGGAGATGAGGCCCAGATGGTCTACCAATTCCCATTGGGCCCCTTGGTACTGCATACCTTCAGAACCGGAAATGCCACCAAGCTCACAAAATGGGCGAAGTCGTTGGAAGTTCCCTTCAGCTCTGCCACTTTTCTTAATTTTATAGCTTCTCATGACGGAATTGGCTTACGACCTGTGGAGGGAATATTAAACACCAGAGAAATTCAAGCCCTGGTTGATCAAACTTTGCATCACGGAGGTCAGGCCTCATTTAAAACAAATCTAGATGGAACTGAAAGCGTGTATGAATTGAATATCACTTTATTTGATGCCTTGAACCATCCAGAGGAAAACACGATAGAACTTGGTACAAAACGTTTCCTGGCCTCCCAGGCCATCATGTTATCCCTGGCTGGTGTTCCCGGGATCTATGTTCACAGTTTATTTGGTTCCGCCAATAATAAAGCAGGGGTCACTGAGACAGGGCGGGCACGTTCCATCAACCGGGAAAAATTCAACTATGGAGACCTTAAAATCCTGCTGGCGGATCCTGAATCCCGCGCTGCGCGGGTATTTCAATCCTACAGTCATTTCCTGAGAGTTCGCCAGGGAAACCCCGCGTTCCATCCCCTGGCTCCCCAGGAAATATTGGATCTTGACCGACGAGTATTCGCATTAACCCGCACATCATGTGATCAAGCTGAAAAAGTGCTCTGTTTAATTAATATTACAGACACTGAAGTTGCCCTGGATCTCAATCCTGATCTACTGCCATCAGCCACGTGGGTGGATATACTGAGTGAAAAAATATTCTCACCTGGTCCATTGCAGATCGAGCCATATCAGGTGTTATGGTTGGTGTAAGCTTAATCGCTCATGGGAGTGCGCCTACCTGCCCTGAGTCCATCGATTCCACTCCGTCGCTCGAGGGAGAGCGCCAGCTCTCCCGGATTGGATAACCGCAGGAGCTGGCTCTCCTGCTATAGCGAAGGGGGGGATTCCTCGTTGCACTCGCAATGACGAACAGGGATAGATATTACGAGGGGATTGCTTCGTCCGCCTCCGGCATCCTCGCAATGATAATACAAAAAGGGCGACCCGGTGGGTCGCCCCTACTTTTTACTATTTACTACTCACTACTTACTGCCTTTCCTGGTCGCCCTCAAGCCTTACACTTGTCTACTTACTTCCTAATCCTCACACCCATGCAAACAATCCAGCGCTTCCTGAGCTTCTTTACGGACAATATATGCCCTGTCCCAATCATACTTTCCATCAATACCCAGCAGCAACTCACAGGTCTCTTTACATTTACTTTTCTCATCCTCATCCAGGTGTCCATAGCGGGCTAGCTTGCCATAGCTGCGGATGGCCTTGGAGCGCACGCCAGCGCTGGAGTCACTTAAATTAGCCTGAATTGCCGCCAGCATTTCAATTTTATACTCAGAGGGCAAATCTGCCGGGGAGATGTCTTGCACAAAGTTGCCTAAAGCCCGAACTGCAGTATCCCTTAACTCCAGATTCTCAGATTTAGCAGCCCCCAACACCTGTTCAAAGGCATCCAATATTTTGGGTGAGCGGATTTTTCCCAGGGCATAAACCAGGAAAGTGCGGCACTCTTCACTTTCTTCACACTTATAAGATTCCAGCAGGGGTTCAATTCCGACCTCACCGATCCGTCCAAAAGCATGGCCAATAGTCAGCTGGGCTTTCATATCACCGGCATCCAGATTATCAAGCAGAATGGGAACTACGAACTCACCAAAATCAGCCGCCAGACCTACAGCCTCATCCAGCACATAGGCATGTTCCGGATGGTCCAATAAGTCGATATAAAATAAGGCTGATACCATATCAAATAAGGATTTGGCATCCTCTTCGGAGATATTGGATAACTCCTCCCGGATCATAACCAGACCCTGGTGAATTTCTTTTGAATCAAAACTATTCAATAAACCTTTAATCTCGTTGTATTTATCGGCCGGCATAACTCCCTCCCGCTGCATTGTTGTTATAAATTTCAATATATCCAATTCAATAAACATTGTTCTGTGTGGATATTTATAACATAAGTAGTACTCCCGAGTTGCTCTGCCCCTTAACACCGGTATCAAAATACTGGAAATAATGTTATCAAAATAACCAGAATTTATGGGGTGCCCATGACAAAACTGATAATAAATATTGGCAATTCCCTCTTGTGGATAGATTATAACTACATTATAGTTAAAATCGTAATTTTTATTTACTAAGTAAATAATCAATGTCGGTAAAAATCAGGAATCGCAGATTCGTAAGCCCGAAATCCCAGGAGGAAACCGATGAAATCATCCTATAAACGCCAACGTACTATTTTTATTGCCCTCACAGCTCTGGTTCTAATCTCTTGTTCTATTTTCAGCAGCGCGTCTGAAACAGCTCCCGATCCAGCGAGTGGTTCTGATGTTGAAAGTGAAACAGAAGCTGAGATCTCTACTTCAACGCTGGTCACATCTCTGTCTGGAGTGAAAAGCGCTGTAATCCAAATTGAAGCCCAGGGCACATTTGTTGACCCTGAATTTGGGGAATACAGCGGTGCTGGTTTGGGTTCTGGTTTTATCATTGACCCTTCTGGCCTGGCTTTGACCAACAACCACGTGGTCACCGGTGCCGCCCTGATAGAGGTATGGATTGGCGGGGATACATCCCGGTCCTACAACGCCCAGATCATCGCAGTATCCGAATGTTCTGACCTGGCGTTAATTGACATTGATGGTGACGATTTCCCCTACCTGGAATGGTATCCCGGGGATATTACCGTTGGTTTGGAAGTTTATGCTGCAGGATTCCCCCTGGGAGATCCCGAATTCACCCTCACCAGAGGTATTGTCTCCAAAGAAAAAGCTGGCGGTGAATCCAGTTGGGCGTCAGTGAATCAGGTCATCGAACATGACGCCACCATTAACCCCGGCAATTCGGGCGGCCCACTGGTAAGTGAAAACGGACAGGTGGTGGGTGTGAATTATGCTTCTTATGCCGCTGCCGGACAATTCTTTGCAATTGGTCGGGACACCACTTTGTCAATTATCAACCAATTTAAAACCGGTAATGATGTTGATTCTCTGGGCATTAATGGTGTGGCGTTATTGTCTGATGACAGCACCCTGTCTGGTATTTGGGTCTCTTCTGTGAAATCCGGTTCAGCTGCTGATGGAGCCGGAGTGGAGCCCGGTGACTTTATCACCTCCCTGGAAGGGCTGGACCTGGCAACTGACGGCAGCATGGCTGCCTACTGCGACATCATCCGCACCCATGGTGACGAAAACACCCTCGCTATGGAAGTGATGCGATTCCACACAAATGAAACCCTGGAAGGCCAATTTAACGGCCGGATGTTATCGGTCACCGGAGTCCTGCCCGATTCTGGTTACGAGGCAACTTCTGATGGTCCATCACAGGGTGATCCCGGAGGATACGGATCGGAATACATCTTGGAAATCTTTGATGATGGCTACATGGCAGTGACCGATGAATATGGCGCCCTTTATGTAGAAATTCCTGACACCTGGAACCAGCTCGATGGAACTCTCTGGACAGAATATTGGGGTGATTTATTTTTTGAAGCTGCCGATATCGCTGCTGCACCTGACCTGGATGGATTCTTTTCCTTTTTCGATTACAGCGGTGTGCAATTTTCTGCCTCGGAAGATTGGGGAGAAATTGGCGGCTATATCCAGCTCCTGGATGGCACCACCAAATGGTTTGAAGATGTCTGTGATTATCAATGGCGAGAATCCTACGAAGATCCCGTTTACGAAGGCGCTTACGATTACTGGGATTGCGGAAATGATACCGGTGTTGTAATAATTGGTGCAAGACCAATCTCAGACCCCGCAGCCTACCTGGTCTTGGTGCAAGTACAGGTTGTAACAGATTTTGACTTTGATGCCTTAGAACGGATCATGGATACATTTGATGTCTCCAAATCCAGCTTACCATAAACATTAACATCACCCCTAGGAAATCAAAAGGCTGCGCTGAACTCGCAGCCTTTTGTGTTTTAATCATCATTCTCCATTATTCCCCCGGGTTTTTTTTACTGATTAATCCTCTATGACATCCCGGATACGGCGGATAGCCCGATTGGTTGCTCGCCTATAAACCCGTCCCGGGGGGACCAGGGCGCATAAACAGATCCAGTCTTTCCCTGTGGGAATTGTTCTGCATACCAGATGCATTCTTTCTTTGGTCCGGATAGTAACTTCATCTACAGGAGCCAGCTCAAGATAGTCCTGGGTTTCTACGCTCACCTGCTGGAGCATGGCGATCATCGCGCTGGCCAGTTCGTGATCCGGGCGCATCGGTGCTGAAGCAATGGGCAAACCCTCAGAAGTTGCCAGAACTGACCTGGAAAAACCCCCCTCAAGATTCATTTCTTTCAGGATATCTTCAAATGACGCTGATGCGTTTCTCTCAGAAGAGCGCTGATTTTCACTCACGCTTGTTCTCCTAGGCAGGGGTGGAATTGATTTTGCCCCTGGCCTTGGTGACAACTTGATTGATGATAGATTTTAAACCATCCAGAACACCCATGCCATCAATAGCAACACTTTCAAAGGTTGGAATCCCATTCAAGTCCAGATTTTCTTTAAGAGCCGGTATAGGCATTATTTCTGGCAGATCCCGTTTGTTACACTGCAGGACCATCGGGACATTCCGAGGGATAAATCCCAGATCCTCAAGATCATTGAAGAGGTCTTTAATTGCATCTACATTTTCCCCCAAACGTTTTATTTGTGAATCTGCTACAAATACTATCCCATCTACGCCTTTCAGAACAAGTTTGCGGGTTCCCCGGTAATACACCTGTCCGGGAACAGTATAAATGTTAAATCGGGGTTTTAGACCGCTGATTTCTCCCATTTCAAACTGCATATAATCAAAATACAGTGTCCGGTCTTCCCTGGTTTTTAGGGAAATTAATTCCCCCCGGCGTTCTGGTTTTGTGCGGGAATGGATATATTGGAGGGAGGAAGTTTTCCCACTCAAAGATGGTCCATAATAAACGATTTTTAAATTAATTTCTCTTAATTTCCAATTAATGAACATACTTCAGTTTATCCCTCTTCTCTTACTGGAAAGTATCCTCAAATTCCTGGGTAATTCCCTGGTTAAAATCATCCGCGTTAAATCCTTCGGGCGGACCCATAACTTGTTCAAACTCCTCGGTGATTGGCAGCAATTGTTCAACTGCCCTTTTAGCAAACAGCCTCACCAGGCCAATGGGGGTTTCCGCCCTGAAAATAACAATCAGGATGAAGCTGCCAGCAATGTTATGCAAATAAATGCTCTTAGTTTCACCCTCGTGGAAAAAAGATCCATGAGGATCACTCTCGCCAATTCTTTTGGATAGCTCCGACATAGCTGCCACATCTCCTGCAGCCAGAGCAGCCACAACCGCCGGGGTTCCTTCATCCATAATGCCCTGGATTGAGACCACTTGGCCGCTGATATCTGCCAGCACAATGCTGTCAGTATGGGCTTTTTCAGCCAGATGAGTCAGGATATAATCAATCTTGTCCAGAAGCTCTTCAGGCACATGCAGTTCTTGATTCATCATGTTGTTCCTCTATCCGTTATCCCCTGCTAATTCATTTTCACTTTGATTTACAAATCGATTTCCAAGTCAAAAAAGCAGGAAACTCCATCGATACATCTACCCAATATTTCAACGCCTTAGCCTTTCAATTGCAGCTCTAAGACTGGTCCGCATCCGATCGATAGCGCGGGATAAATCACCAATCTCACCGCCCTGCTCAACATCAATCATAACATCCATATCACCCCGGCTGATCGAGTCTGCAGCATTCACAATACTCTGCATTGAGTCAATTATTCTCCGGCTGACAATAATTGCCGCCATTACCTGGACTATCACAACTAATCCCACAATGGCGCTCAAACCTACAGCACCTTTGGAAAATATTGACAGGTTAATAGCCCGGGTTTTTTCCTGCTCAACTGTGGCAGAGAGGTGTTCCAGGACTGGTCTGGTCAGATTAGATATTTTGGGTTCCAGGTTTTGCAGGTAGTAATTAATGGCTTCGCTCAACATTTTCGCAGCTTTATTATTTTCCGGGTTGGATTTGTAATCAGTGATAATCTCATCCAGTATACCTTTATAAGTCTCCCGGGCGTCTTCGATATCGGCGATGTCTTGAGGTTGTTCAGTTCCCAGGTTTTGAACGATCACATCCCAATTCTGGTCATAATCTGTTTGGGCATTTTCAATCCGGGTAATTAATTCTTCATTTCCAGTTAAAGGATACTGGCCAATCGAGATACGCTCTTCTTCCAGGGCGGCTTTTATATTATCCGCCGCCTGAACAACTTCCTGCAGGCTGGTCAATTCGAGGGTTAGAGCCAGAGACTGATTCAGATTTGTTGCTGCAAAATATGCTGTGAAAACCAGCAATAAAACCAGAAAACCCTGGGCGACAACAAATTTTCTTATATTTGAAAGTTCCATAGGATTGCCTCCTGCATGGAGACCCGGGGGTTCTTTCCCGGGTTAAGCCACATAAATACCATTTATTTTCTTAATGCTATTACCATCTTCTTTTGGAAATCCGCTCTTTTGGCACTATCAACGATTTCCAGGCTTACTCGTTCAACAAGCTCAGAAGCCCTAGCTTGAGGAAATGCTGCTTGATCTTCTCCCAGGAGACTGATCTCTTCCTCAATAATTATCGGCCCAATAGGACCCATAACATCTGTAAAATGGTCAGCCAGCTGTATGAAAAATTCCTCATCAACAATTTCCCGGACCACTGAGCTGGCATCACTCACCTCATGAAGTAATCCAGCAGTTGTTAGACTATAAACAATCTTCGCTACTTCAAACTCATGCAGATCCAGGATATCCCCAATTTCAACTACTGAACGTTCCCCGTTCACCTGGGCCAGAACCTGCCACTCTAAAGGTTTTAGACTCACTGTATTTGTTGACCCTGTGGGTGAGAGACTAAAAACTGCATCCGTTGAAGAAAGCACATCCTTAATGTCTTTCCATTGTTCTGCCTGGCGGGCAGCTTCAAGCATTATTTGCTCTGTGGTTGTATCTATTGAACGCTCTGGCACATCAACATCGGGCGTAAAACTAAAATCGCCTTCCAGCCAACCCATCAGGGTATAAACACCTTTTTCTCCAATTTGTGTTCCTGTTACAGCATGAACAATACTGCCCCATTCGAGGTATATTTCTCCTGATTTTCTCCCCTGGCGTAAATCCAGGCGACCAGAGCGGTTCCCGAGGCTGAGCATCCTGAGAATGTCCAGCAGGGAAAGTTGAGCAAGATTACCTCTTAAAACTTCTGCCATAATAAATCTCCTAAATCAAAATATGGCCCTTTCAGGCCGAATCTTTTATTACAAACGCTCCACAAACCTTCTTTTGAACTGTTTTTGGATCTTAGGATCTGTTTGCCAGTTGGTTACAACCACATTTGCTGTCATGCGCAGCAGCGAAATATCCACACTTGGGGTGCAGATCGCAACCAGTACAACCTGTTCAAGATCAAGGATAAATAACTTCCTTTGGGCATAATAGAGCACTACTTCATTGACTCCTGGAAGAGATTTTTCCGCTGAGCTCAGCAAATCAATTACATGGTTGGTTATATTTCCCAACGTTACAGTCAGCCCAGGTGGAGACACATTTAAAATAATCTTTCCCTGATTATTGATAATCAGGCTTCCCCAAATTCCGACTAATTCGTTGATTTCCTGTAACCCTGTTTTCATAGTGAATATTTCTTAATTGAATAATTCCGGAAGAATCCCGTTGAGATTAAACCTGTCGATCTTGTCTTTATAATCGACTTTGACTGAATCCAATGAACTGTTGATTAGGCTAAAGAGATCCTTGCCGTCAAGGGCTGCTCTCTCCGCCAGAGTTTCCATGGTATCCCAGACACATTTTCCAATTGCCCGGCTGAAGTTTTTGGTCACTTCACCAGTATATGTGATCTCACCATTGCTGTACTGGAACTTAGCTGCAAATGGATCCAGAAAAGGATACTCATCTGCATTGGCAATCAAAGTATCCTTGAACGTATTAATAAATCCATTCAGTTCAAAATGATTGTCTACTGCCGATTCCACGGCACTTATCACAGCTCCCCAAACCTCCAATAGCTGAGGAAGGTCAATACTTACCTTGATCATCTCACTTTCGGACAAAGCTTCCTCAACTGCAGCTTTATAAACGCTAAAAGTGGCAGGAGTTGTAGAAGTCAATTCAAGAATGCGGTTGAGCACTGCTGGACCAGAGATTTCTTCTCCACGAGCAGTGATGAGAGAATCGATTGCCTTTCCATCCAACAGGAAGATATAGCCTGACTGCTGATTAACCTCAAATGACACTTCAATATATCCTGTATGGTCTTCTGATTCAAGCTTGGATATTAATGCATCCAGGCTGGTAAAATCTGTGCTGAGATCTTTGTAAATCACTTTGCTATTTGCAACACTGGCCAACATGGTGATCATATCCCCTTTTTGAGGATAAACGCTTACCGCCCCATCCTTTTCCTTGGCCTTTCTAGTCACTTTTTTAACTGCACCCTGACCGGTGGTCACCTTTCCGTCGATCTCTTCGACAGCGTTGATGATATTACCAGTATCTAGAAGCAGAATTCCTTCATATTCCCAATAACTGATCTGCACCACACCAGTGAAACTATTTTCTTTCAGATCCACCAGCAATTCGCCAAGATTAGTGAACGAGGTATTAAGATTTTGATAAATCGCATCTTTTTTTGGAAATATCATGGTTCCCGTCCTCGATCAGGATGATTGATAACGCTTATGAATGGTCTGAATTGATTCAAAAATAGTGTCCACAGACGACCGGTTGGTTAATGTTAGACATAACAAATGACCATCGTGTTGTTGAACATAATACCGGTTTTGTGATCCAGACAAAACTACCCGCTCAAATTCTCCACAATCCAGAAATCCACCAATAAGCTCTGCCTTTTTATAAATCATTCCTCCCAGCTCAACACCACCGCCAGGATCGTCGCTTTTATCCTGGGCAATTAAATTGCCGTCCGGAGTACAGATCAAAACGCCTTCAACTTCCCTGATATTGCTTAGCGCCTTTGCTATCCTTTCCTGTAGTTGATTAGGGTTATCTTCAGTTGCTGGTTCTTTTTCTTCTTCATCCCAATCTGGGCTCCAGCCGGCAGTCATTTCATCAATCCGCCTCATTCCCTCCAACAGCAATCCAGACCAGGGTTTGTTAATGGTCCTCTGGCGGGGTTCAGTCCCCATTTTCAATTGAAAAGAACCCTTTTCCCAACCAAGCAAAGAATATATAGCCTCATCACCGGTTAACCCGGCGCTTTCGGCATGGATCATCTCCCCGTCTTTGAAATATATCGTGCCATCCTTTCCAAGGTAATTCAGGGTTAATTGGGCTTGATTGCGTTCATCACAATTGATCTGAATAATGCTTGCCAGACTCATCATCTGGAGATTTCCCTCCAGGGCGCGGTCTTCTCTGGCCAGAAGCTCCCTGATCTTGGAAATCAGGAATTCTGGCTCGAGTGGTTTCTCGAGAACATCCAGGGCGCCAAGACGGAACGCCCTGGCGATCATTTCCTTATTTGTAGATTCTGCAGTGATAATTATTTTTGCAGTGGGATCATAGGC
Source organism: uncultured Anaerolineales bacterium (assembly GCA_964448865.1). Taxonomy (GTDB): domain Bacteria; phylum Chloroflexota; class Anaerolineae; order Anaerolineales; family UBA11858; genus B10-G9. The sequence continues at coordinate 24,629 of CAYUXO010000003.1, read as the reverse complement.
AAGAAGTTCTTCTAAAAGCTGCATGCCATCCATTTCTGAGAGAGCCAGGTCGGCCACAACCAGATCCGGTGGATCTTTTTTATACAGCTCAAGTGCGTTTGCTCCAGATGATGTACCGGAAGATATAAAGCCGTTAGCTTTCAACGTGCCGGAAAGGTATTGAATGATATCCGGGTCACCATCTGCGATCAAAATCGAATACTGAACCACCTTAAAAGTCTCCTTAAAAATATTATCATTCACTGAGACAGCAGGACAAATGACGAGGTTTTTCTTCTCTCATCACGAGCCGTTTTATTATTTAACCTTAACAATTTTACTTACTAAAGTTCTTGTTTGTTTATTCTAACATGTTCCCCATAAATTCCCCCAGACAGAAGAGTGACCCTGACATTCCAGATGAGGACAATTGCTGTTCTATAATTTCTCCCTGCCATTCAGAACCTTATGGTTCATTCATTATACTCTTCGCTTTTTTCCTGGAGGCGCATTTTAAGTCCTCCTAACAGAAACATTAGGAGTTTATGCAGTGTTAATTCAGGTAGTTAACAACTCTGTAACGGGATATGTCAACTGGAAACATATCGATTGAAGCGCACACAATGATATTAGGATCACAACAAATTGGCGGCGGATAAATCCGCATTTGGCAGGGATTAACAATATGCTTTTCTGGGAAGGGTTGGTCTGATAACAAATGAGATGGGCTGATAAGATTCAGACCATCTCATTTCAGGAAGAAGAAAAGATTGAGTAGTTTTCTTTTCTGATCCAATCATAGTTGAATATGCCCCATTTCTGTAGCCCCCACCGGATGATTTTTGCCCCATACTTGAGAAGGGGGCAAGACAACACCTGCTGAGATTGTCCTGCAGGGCTTGTTGAGCTATGATTGTGTCACGCGATTTACAAATCTTGCGCTCAAGAGGTGCATGGCGTATAGTATAGCTATGGTTAAATTCTGGACAACTTTTCTTGATCAATTCAGCCGGCTCCGATGGAAGCTTACCCTAAGTTACTTCGGCGTGACCGTCTTTGCCTTGCTAATGGCTGAGTTGATCGGAATTTTAGGTGTATCGATCTGGGTGGTAACTGAAGCCCGGGTTTCCAAGGAAGAGATCATCCAGGAAATATCCACCACGGAAGTGATTAACTTTGATGATCGGCGCCTGGCAGAAAAACTGGATATCGCCCGCCTGGATATTACCCTTGGTGAATATGTATCTGTCGGCAGCCGCTTTTTATCAACCACCCCTCCCGATAATCTCGGTTTGGCCTAATTCCTTGGCACCTTCTCTGACACTGTTGTAAATATTAAACCCATTGAAATCGGCGGATTTTTGATCAATGCCAGCAATACCAACATCCTCTCCATTATTTATCTTGATAATGATGGTCGGTTTATCAGTTCAATTCCCCATGGTCTGGTAAACACTACTTCGGGGAAATTATTTGATCCTGATCTTATCTCCGGTTTGGCCGAACCCATGCAATCGGCCATGGACGGCTTCAAAGATTACGAGCAATTAATCCAGCGCATCGGAGACAATGTCATTGTTGGCGCGGTTCCCATCCCCGATGAAAATTATCCCTTTAAAACCGTAGGTATCCTGGCCTTTGAACACAAATCCACCATTACTGAAATTCTACAGTGGGATAAGATCTCCCGGTAGATTGGATTCAGTTTAATAATCATCACCGGTTTGGCGGGTTTCTTTGGTATCGTTTTTGGCTTCCTGACTGCAAAAATGCTGACTTCCCGACTTGACAGGGTAACCACTTCTGCCCGGGCTTGGAGCCAGGGTAACTTTACCGTCCTGGTGGATGACAATAACAAAGATGAGCTGAGTCAATTAGGACACACCCTCAATAATATGGCTGTCCAGATGGACAACCTGCTGGATGAGCGCCAGGAAATCACCATCATGGAAGAACGAAACCGGCTTGCCAGGGAGCTGCATGACAGTGTCAAACAGCAGGCCTTTGCTGCCTCGGCCCAATTAGCAGCAGCCCACTCGCTTATGTATCAAAATCCTGATGAAGCGGCAGGCAACCTGGTAGAGGCTGAAAAGCTGGTAGATGATGTTCGCCGGGAATTAACCAATCTGATCCACGAGCTTAGACCAGCAACCCTTAAGGGAGAAGGCCTGGTTAAAGCTGTCCGGCTGCTGGCATCGGAAACAGAAAACTTGCTGGGCATCCCCATCCTGGTACGCGTGCAGGGCGAACGCACCATATCCCTGGACATTGAACAGACCCTTTACCGAATCCTGCAGGGTGCCCTTTCCAATGTGTCCAGGCATAGTTTTGCTCATAGAATAGATATCCACCTGACCTACAACCCCGGTGAAATTCTGGTATCGATTGAAGATGACGGTATTGGATTTACACCCGCTGAACAATCATACGGAATCGGTCTTAATTCTATCCAGGAACGGGCGGACTTGATGGATGGTTCCCTGGAAATTGTCAGCCACCCTGGGGCTGGAACTAAATTAATAATTCGCGCACCGATTATTTCCCTAACCTGAACGGAGGCACTGATATGTCCATTCCAATCACAGTTTTGCTGGTAGACGATCACGAAGTAGTCCGGAGCGGTGTCAGAGCATTCCTTGATTCACAGCCCGACTTTGAAGTAGTTGGAGAAGCTAAATCCGGAGTTGAAGCTGTTGAACTGGCCCTCAAACATGTGCCAGATGTGGTTTTAATGGACCTGGTGATGGCTAAAATGGATGGTGTCGAAGCAACACGTGAGGTAAAGAATGTCAGCCCCAAGACCAAGATCATGGTCCTGACCTCCTACCATCAGGATGAGTACATCTTCCCAGCCTTGCAGGCCGGAGCAATTTCTTATATTCTCAAGGATGTTAAAATGAACGAACTCGCCGACGCCATACGCCGGGCATCCCAAGGGGAAGCTACTCTGCATCCCCGGGTCGCCTCTCGGGTAATTCAAGAACTTCATGGTGCTAACCGTGAAGAACTTAATCCTTATACGGAACTCACTGACCGGGAAATGGAAGTCCTTAAGCTGATAGCCAAGGGTTTGTCCAATAGTGTGATTGCTGAGGAGCTGGTTATCAGCGTCAACACAGTGAAAGGCCATGTTAGCAACATCCTCAGCAAATTACATCTGGCTGACCGCACCCAGGCGGCTGTTTTCGCCTGGCAGCAAGGTGTAGTTCGTAGATAATTCAGGATCACGCATCCTGATTCGTACCGGATGCATGAATACCCGGGAAATAATTCCAATGTCAGATAATACAAAGATCATGCAGTCTTTGAGCTTCCAAGAAAATGTATTTGTTATGAAGATTGTACCGACCACACCCCAATCTAGTTACTGCTTACTTTTAGGATTATCCGCCCACTTTACACAAAAAAGGATACTTGGAAGATTCCAAGTATCCTTAAATCACAATTATAGCCCAGGGCAGATTCGAGGTACTTTCTGGTGGATCAAGGTATTTTCAACAGGGACTTAATTCCAATTTCAAAAAGCATCGTTGATGCTGCCAACACCTTACCGATCCCGAGATTAATCTGGCAGGAGCGATTTCATTTGATTGTAAATAATTCCCGCTGCTCGTTTGGGGCTCAAGCGATATAGAAGATCCATCATTTTTGAATCGGATCCGATCAGAACACGATAGCTATCACGTTCAATGCCATCTACAATTACCCGGGCAGCTTCACTGGGAGCAGTTGTTGGAAAATCTGATTGTTCACCAGAATCTGCTCCGAAACTATCACCAAGTCCTGAATTCACCGCAATGTTAGTTCCAATAGCGCCAGGGAAAACAACCAGGACTCTTACATTGGTATCTAATAGTTCTGAATTCAACCCTTCCGTTAATAGTTTCACACCCGCTTTTGATGCGCCATAAAGCGTTTGCCCAGGAACTGGCAGAAATCCTCCCATGCTGGATATGTTGACAATATGCCCTTCCGGGCGTTTGAGCAAGTGGGGTAAAAATGCCTTGATCATATAGATCGTTCCATAAAGATTAACGTTCAGGACGCGTTCAATGGCATCAAAGCTGAGATCGTTAAAACGGACAAAAGGCTGGATTATTCCAGCGTTATTGATTAATCCGTCAACTACCCCATGATTGTTTATGATTTCAGCCGGAAGCCCTTCCACCTTATCGCGCTGAGTAATGTCAACCACGTAGGTGGATAATTTATCTTTTTTGTCACCTGCCAATTCAACAGTTTCCCTCAACCCATCCTCGTTAATATCGACAGCAGCGACAGTCGCTCCTTTGCCAAGCAGATTCAAAACCAACTCCCGCCCTATTCCGTTCCCGCCACCGGTTACAACAAATACTTTATTTAGGACTTTCATCGAAATCTCCTTTGTTAAATATAGGGCAAGTATGACCGAATCATAGAAAACGGCTTTCTGTATTTAATCCGGTCCCATATAATGGGCCATTTGTTTTAGAAAATTACACAAAGCAAATGATCAGTCAGATTCACGCAAGGAAAAAGTAGCCAGTCCTACTACTATCAAGCCATAAGCCAGAAGACTTAATAATTGGGACCAATCATCGTACAACGCTCCTCCTGCGATCAGGTTTTGCAAAACCTCATTGACATAAAATAACGGTGTCAAATAGCTGAGCACTCCCACCCATTCCGGTAGTTTATCAATCGGCAATATTATGCCTGAAAGAATGACAGAGAGTAGAACCAGGGGTATAAAGGGAAATACTTGCCCCTCGTTGCGCGCAAAATTTGAAACAAGCATTCCTATTGCCATGCTGAAGATTGCCAATATCCACATGACCAGATAGATTGAACCTAATTGACCGGCATCATAACCAAGCTCAAAGATCCAGTTCAGTTCAAGCAGAACAAATAAACTTTGTGCAGTCGCTAAAACCGTGTAAGCTAGAAGATATCCAATAACAATCTCGATTGGGGAGTAACCACTGACAAACATTCTCGCCAGCGTGCCGGCAGTACGTTCCCTTACCAATACAATGGCAGTCAAAATAAAAGTAATGAAATGCACGATAAAAGCCGCGTAGGGTACAACATACACGCTGATATTAAATGAGGGGGATGCTAACACATCGAAAACTAATTTAATGAAGTAGATGATGATTAGAGGAAACAAGAGCGAAATAGCAACAAATCTGTGGTCTCGCCGCAGCTGATTCAACACACGACCAGCTATTACGCTAATACGTTTAAGGCTACTAGTCATATTTTGCCTCATTTATATCCTGTGCTTCATGATCGTTGATCATACCCAGCACTATTGTTTCGAGAGTGTCTTCTTCAATCTCGATCCGATTGATGGTCGTGTCAAGCCCAAATGAATGCAATTCCCTTGGTAGTTGCTCAGGATAATTCATGATCTCTTGTTCATTCAAGTGATCCCCTTGCCAGATTTTGATCCTGGCCCGGTTGTTCCAAAGCAATTGGTGAGGTGTATCATCTGCCAGTAAAGCTCCCTTATGCAAGATGGCAAGTCTGTCGCAGTACATGGCTTCGTTCATCTGGTGCGTGCTTACAATAATTGTGACACCTTTAGAACTCAGTTCCCGGAAATGTTCCCAGAAGGATTCACGTAGTTTCGGGTCAATTCCTGAAGTAGGTTCATCTAAGAGCAGCATTTTAGGTTGGTGTACCAAAGCACAGGCCAATGATACACGCTGCTTCATTCCCCCCGAAAACTTATAGACCGGGTCGCGCGCTCTTTCAGTCAATCCCACAAATGCAATAATCTCTTCTGTACGTTGAGAGATATTTTTTATTCGATGGGCTTTACCAAAGAAACGGATGTTCTCAATCGGGGACAGGTCTTCGTATAAAGCCGGGGACTGGGGCATGTAACCAATCAATTTGCGTATGGCGCGTTTCTGTTTTACGGGATCAAAACCCAGCACAGATAAACGACCGGAGGATGGTTTGGTAGAGCCTATTAACAAACGAATAAGGGTAGTTTTCCCTGCGCCGTTGGATCCTAAAAGCCCAAATATTTGACCGCTTTCTATATTCAGGTTAACAGACTTTAGTGCCTCGACCTGCCCAAAATTCTTATCCAGATCCTGGGTTTGAATGGATATTGTTTGCTTCATAATCTATTACACCATTACCTTCAATACTATATTGATTTGATCTATGCGGATAACACGTTGATATCAACAACTAAAAATTGAACCTGAGGGTTTACTGTGGACTTAGATTAAGTTTACTGCTAATTAGGGCTGGAATTATACAAGATAACATTCGAAGGGTTAATATGGAGATTACTGTGATAGGTAAGCTGCCAGGGTACAGTAAATTGTAAGCTGTAAGGCGTTGTATATCTAGTGAAATTTAGGATGATCCAAGATAACTAAAGCATTCTGCTCCAAATCGACTTACGTCTTACAAAACCAACAACACTGTCGGACCATACCACAGTGTGCCCAGCACTCTGGATAGGACGGTGCCTTATATGATTGCCAGCCAGTTAAGAGATGCAAAAGATACCATTAATGCCTCCAGGTATTCCAAAGTTTTTATAGAGGGATCCGATCGGAAATTTACAACAACAATTAAGATTGGTCAGCGAAATTATTACAGATAGAAAACAATTTGTTAATGGGGGAGAGATCTTAGTCAGATTTTAAAGAGGGATTTTTGAATATATATCCCTTTGAGTCCTGGTAAACAAGATCCCAGAGTGTGATGTTGAACCATAATTCCTCAGGGGATTCATAAACAATAACTACATAGTCAGCTTCTTTTGACCTGGTAATCGAGTTTGTAAATTCCTTATCATAAGCAAAAAAATTGTGAGTGCCCTCTATCCATACCACAGAGTTGTGTATATGCTCATCTATATAATCGGAAACGCTAGCATATTCCGAATCATAGTCAGTATATGGTCGCTCGAGTAAATTCGCATACTCTGGCATTAACCGTAAAATATCGATCTGCAGAATAAAAAAACCACTCATGGTTACCACAATGAGGCTTGAAATAATCCAAGTTACTTTTTTGGAACGAGTAATCTTATTAAGAATGTATTCACGTGCAGGCTCAAGAATAGCTAATAGATACACAAACTGAAGAAATAGCAAAGTCAACCCAAAACGCCAAACGACACCTGCTGGATTATCGGATTTTGATGAAGCTGGTGTCAGCATAAAGCTGATCAGAGAAATAACAAACAGTAAGACGTCCCATTTACTTATCCGGCTGTTCTTCACAAAGCTGAGAATAACAATAATTAGACCCAGAACAAGACTAAATTTAAATGAATTTGGGATTTGCTGAAAAAAGCCAGGATTATTAAGATTTGCCCAGATAGTTAGGTTAGCAATTTCATGAGGAAGAAACAGTCGTTTTATTCCGATCAGATTGCGGATGATCCAACCACCACCAAGGGAAGCGAAAATCAAACTTATCACAATTGTCGATTTTCGGGTATTTTTAATATTTGTGAAAAACAAAGCATAGATCCAGAGAAATACCAAAATCAGCACACTATTAGGTTTTATACTGATCGCCAGGCCAGACGCAAGCCCTAAACCAATCCAATTTGTGCTTTTGTTTTCATCTTTATGGAAAGGCACAAATACTATTGCCGAGATAGTGGCAGCTGCAAGAAATAAATCGTTTTTTCCTATAGTATAGGGAAGGTGGTGCAGAAAGTACCACGGATTAGGTACATTCACAAAACCCGAAAGGATCAGGAAAACAATTCCTAATAAGATGATCCCTGAGGGTAGCCTGGAATATTTTCGAGTTAAAAACCAGCTTCCGAGGATGGTTATTATGGCGACAAATAAATGGGCGAACGAAAAAGCTGGCACATGCTTAGTAAATAAAAGAGTAAAACTCAATAATGACTCATAACCAAATGGATAATCAGCATAGGGTATGGTGAAATCCCATACTGATCCTGTCAACAACATTTCTATTGCTTTAGGGAAATGATATAAACCAGCATCTCCGTTTAGAGTTTTTCCAATGGCACTCATTGGCCAATTCATGATTGGAATTAGAATTAATAAGGACAAGATACCAGCAGAGAAATAACCAACTAGGGACAGGAAATTTAGATTTTCATTATTATCTGAATTGATCTTTCCCGAGTATATATTGGGAAACATCCAGCCAGATCTATTCCATGTGTAGATCAGTAGAGTAAAAATCGATATGCATGAAAAGATTGCAAACCAGAATCTGAAAATACCCAGGATCCCTAATAATGTGCTGCTAATGACAATACTATAAAGCAGGATCAATATCCCCAGATATAGCTTCCAAAGAATGGTAAGTAATCTCTTTTCAAAGAAGAACATCATTTGTTTTTGTGTGCAAGGATAATAGGTCAATAACCAGTATACACCAGGCCTATAAAGTACAACACACAACATAACCTGGAAGGTCAAGCAAATCATTTTTGTAATAACGAAGGAAACCCGCCCTTTATTATAGAGAACGGTTAGTTCTGATTATTTGCTTTATATGATTCGAACCTGCGACCAGGTGGATACATGATCAGTTCTAGTACTATATGCAGTTTTAGTGGAAAAATAAAGGGTTGGAAGGTGGGCCCGGCAGGATTTAAGAGCGAGGGTAAATTCCGGTCACCCATCGCTATCCCATATGCTCCTGCACATGGATCAGGCGATGGCGGGATATGATCCCTTTTCGCCTTGAATCCCGAAGGTAAGGACCGAGGGGCGAACCTGCGACCTGGCGGATATACTAATAGCTCCTATTTGGCATAATATTCAATATTTCCTGGTCTGCTCCCATTCTTTGATCTAATCACAATGTTAGTCTACCAGCTAACATTCTAAAGTATGGACCACGATCGCTGCCAGAACTGGCAGTCGACAACATCGTCAACGATTCGATAAAATGGTGTTGTAATTCAAGCTATAACCATACAAAGCACATACAAAATAGATGATCTAATACTTTGGACACCATAGATTTTGGCGGGAGAATACTGATAAGGTGGTATCAAGTATAATAAATGAGATATCGATGAAGAGGATTATTCATCAGGAAATAATTGAATGAAAATTGACAAAAAGCCGTTCGCAGTAAATCCAAATATCCTTCAAATGGAATATGCTGTCAGGGGTCCTATTCCACAAAGGGCTGCTGAACTTGAAAAACAGGGTAGGGCGATTATTCCCTGCCATATTGGAAATCCGCAAGCTCTTGGACAAGCACCAATAACTTATCTGCGCCAGGTCCTTGGCCTGGTTGAAGAACCCTCAAAAATATCTCGGGAGCGCCGACTCAAAACACTTTTTGAGGAAAACCCATATAGTAATTTGGTAGAGGAAGATTTTATTTCGGAAGAGATTCTGATTTTAAGTGAAGACATTCTCGCGAAAAGCGTCACAGGGATGGGTGCTTACACAGCCAGCAAAGGACATTTCTTTATCCGTGAAGCAATCGCTGATTTTATAAATCAACGAGACGGTTATGAACACTCCAATGGCACCCGCGCGGACCCTGAAAACATTTTCCTAACGAGTGGAGCCAGCCAGGGAGTCAAATTTGTCATCGATCTCCTGATTGCTAAAGAAAATGATGGGATTATGATCCCGATTCCACAGTATCCCCTTTATTCCTCCTCGATTAAAAGAGTCGGAGGAGTTCAAATTAATTATTACCCAGATGAAGAACAGGGTTGGATCTTCAATCGATCAATACTGGAGGAAGCAATCTTAAAGGCAAAAAAGAAAGGTGTAAACGTAAAAGGGATTGTTGTCATCAATCCAGGAAATCCAACTGGCGCCGTCTTAGATGAACGAAGCATGATCGATGTGATCGGATTTGCCCAGGAATATCACCTGATGATCATAGCCGATGAGGTTTACCAGGAAAATATTTACCAAGGAAAATTCCTTTCTTTTGCAAAGGTAATTGGATCTGAACCAGTAGCACTTGCAAGCCTGCATAGCATCTCCAAAGGATTCTTTGGAGAATGCGGTCACCGGGGGGGATACCTTGAGCTGCGCAATCCACCAAACATTAAGGGCACCTCCCTAAATTTTACTGACTTACTCAATAAACAGGCTTCTGTCAGTTTATGTTCCAGCACGCCTGGGCAGGTGCTGACGTATCTTATGGTAAAACCACCACCCGAGAACAGCACAACCTATCAAAGGTTTATCGAAGAAAAGAATAAGATCTTAAGCGATCTCCACGAGAAAGCGGTCATGATCAGGGAAGCCTTTTCGGAAATGGAGGGCATGGAATGTTTTGGCAAAACCGGGGCTTTATATTTATTCCCTCGTCTGAATGTTCTACCTGAGGGTACAACAGATTTTGATTACTGCATGGCCCTTTTGGAAAAGACAGGATTATGTACGGTTAATGGCTCTGGATTTGGCCAGAAAGAAGGCACCCATCATCTTCGAATAGCTTTTTTACCTCCCAAGGAATTACTAGAGCAAGTCCTGCCTGAATGGATTAAATTCCACAATCATTATGTATTCTAATTGGGTAATAATAGACACCAGCGCAATCCGGAATAACGTCAAGTTCATTCTTGAGCATACTCAATCTCAAGTTATGGCGATTGTAAAGGCAAACGCATACGGGCACGGGACTATCCCGGTTGCTCGCGCTGCGTTAGACGGAGGAGCTACCTGGTGTGGGGTTGCCAGGTTCAGTGAAGCTTTGGAACTTCGCCGCGCGGATATAAACTGCCCGATCCTGCTTTTAGGTTACACACCGAAAGAGCATCTGGAAGAGATGATTTCTAATCAGGTCTCGATGACAGTTTGGGAACAGGAACAAGTAATCCTATTATCAGCTGCAGCTAAAAGTGTGGGGGGGAAAGCCCGAATCCACCTGAAAGTAGATACTGGAATGAGCCGGATAGGGATCCAGCCGGAAGAAGCCCTTGATTTAGCCCTGTTCTTAAATAAAACACCCCGGATTCAATTTGAAGGGGTATACTCACACTTTGCTCGGGCGGACGAAATTGATCCTACGGCAGCTGATCTCCAGTGGGATCGTTTCCAGCGCGTCTTATCTGATTTAGATTCACACCAAATTCGACCACCGATCGTTCATCATGCAAACTCAGCTGCCAGTTTAACACGGGAGGAAACCTCACTCACGTTAGTGCGGTTTGGGATTGCGATGTATGGACTGCACCCGTCTGCTGAATGTCCTCTTCCTGATGCTTTCCGCCCTGCGCTGTCCTGGAAATCAATCCTCAGCCAGGTTAAAAAACTGCCTCCGGGCAGGGGAGTAAGCTATGGGCACGAATATGTTACAGAGAGAAATGAGAGGATAGGCACCATCCCAGTAGGTTACGCGGATGGATTTCGAAGGTGGAGGGGGAATCAGGTACTTGTGGGGGGGAAACGTGTTCCGGTTATTGGCCGGGTGACCATGGATCAAATCCTGGTTCAACTGGATCAGGTCCCAGAATCCCAAGCAGGTGACGAGGTAGTTCTGATCGGCAGACAAGGAGATGAGCTGATCTCAGCTGAAGATGTTGCTCGGGCCTGGGGGACAATCAACTACGAGGTTACCTGCGCAATTGGCCCTCGAGTTCCCCGATTGTATGATTAACAGGTTCTATCCTGGAAATGAACGTACCGATCTCAAATTTCCTGGGGGATTCTTCTGAGACCGGTACGATACTGTTTCTGGTAAGTAAAACTATCTAAGCACCTAAATAAGCTTGTTTTACTTTGGGATCTTCCAATAAGTCTTTCGAGTTACCTTCCAGGACGATATTTCCAGTTTCCAAGACATAACCACGCTGGGCAAATTTGAGCGCCATGCGGGCATTCTGCTCCACCAGAAGGATTGTAGTCCCTTCCTGGTTGATTTCTTGTAATGCATCAAAAACATCTTTCATTAATAATGGGGCCAATCCCATGGATGGTTCATCAAGCAGCATAACTTCTCGACCGCTCATAAATGCCCGGCCAACAGCCAGCATCTGCTGTTCACCACCGCTCAAAGTGCCAGCTTTCTGCGTCATTCTTTCTTTTAATCGGGGAAATATGGTGAACACACGCTCAACATCTTGGGCAATATTTTGAGTGTCTTTTCTGGAAAATGTTGCCAGCTTTAAATTCTCCATCACCGTCAGGTTACCAAAGAGACGCCTTCCTTCAGGTACATGAGAAATTCCTAATTCACTCACAACCTTATCGGCTGAGTATGTTAATAAATCTTTCCCCATATAGGTAATACTGGTTTCTTTTTCGACTGGAATCAGGCGGGAAACAGCGCGCAGGGTTGTGCTTTTACCGGCACCATTGGCGCCAATGATGCACACAATTTCTCCTTGATCGATGTGGAAATTGATTCCATGAAGGGCCTTGATATTTCCGTAAGAAACTCGCAAGTTATTTACAGATAATAACATCAGGTCTCAATCTCCTTGCCTAAGTAGGCATCTATTACTTCTGGGTTGTTTTGGATAGCTTCTGGAGTCCCTTCAGCAATCACCTCGCCAAATACCAGGGTTTGGATGATATCACAAAGTTCCATTACAAATTTCATCCTGTGTTCGATGAGAAATATGGTCAAATCGAGTTCATTATGGATCTGGCGGATGGTCTGCATGATTTGAGATAGCTCTTCAGGATTCATCCCGGCTGTAGGTTCATCTAAAAAGAGGACTTTTGGTTGTATCGCTAGAGCCCGGGCTATCTCCACTCTTCGTTGGGCACCGTATGGGAGATTGATTACGACTTGGTCTGCCAAATGTTTAATGCCAACTAAGTCCAAGAGGTCATAGGCTATTCTTTCACTCTCGGCTTCTTGATTGTGCCTTTTCGGTGTGCCAAGTAAAGCACCCACAACACCATAGGTAAGTTTTGAATATCGGGCTAGCATGACATGCTCTAAGACAGTCATATGCCGCCATAAGCGAAGGTTTTGGAAAGTTCTCCCCAAACCAAGTGAAGCAATCTGGTAAGGCTGCATTCCGATTATATCTTTCCCCTCTAGAGTGATACGACCTTCTGTTGGGGAGTAAATTCCTGTGATCAGGTTAAATATGGTGGTCTTGCCGGCCCCATTTGGACCAATCAGTCCCCGAATTTGCCCCTGTTTAATCTCCAGATTGTAATCATGGACAGCTCGTAAACCACCAAAATAATGGGTCATTTTCTCAATCTGAAGTAATGGCATGTTCCACCTCTTCATCGGATGTGTCTTTTGGTTTGAGAAGATTGGCGATATTAAATTCCCTGAAGGCGATAAGTCCTGTGGGGCGATAAAGCATCACCAGGATCAGCAGTAAAGGTATAATGATCCATTTGAACAACTCTAAAGGCCTCAAAGCTTCACTTAGCAGGTTAAAACCCACTGCGCCGACAATTGAACCGACCACGGAGTTTAACCCACCAAAATAGACCATTGCCAGTACTTCAGCAAGTTTCTGGATTCCAAAAGTGCTTGGATTGACATAACGCATCACATGGGCAAAAAGCCCTCCGGCAATTCCAGCCCAGAACGCCGCAAACATGAAACCGATGATCTTCGTACGCCTGGTATTTACGGTCATTGCATTTGCTGCGGTTTCTTCATCACGGACCGCATTAAGCGCTTTACCCATTGTTGAGGTGACGAAGTTGTTGATAGTCCAGATACACAACATCGTCCACACAAATACAGTGGACAGATTGGCCCAATTCGGCTGATTCATGAAACCGCGAGCCCCGCCAAATATCTCCAGATTTTCAATAAGGGATTTCACAATAAACAAAAAAGCCAGAGAAATGATGGCCAGGTAGTCACCCCGTGTTCTAAACGAAGGTATGGCAACCAGCAGCGCTCCAATTGCTGCCACAAATCCTCCCAAGATTAATACAATTGGGAACAAGTATGGGCCAATGCTAGGTGCAATCATGGGTGAGCCAAATACCTTATCATCCACAAACAAGACGACAGTAAGGACTGATGCTCCGTAGGCTCCTAATGCCATGAATCCTGGATGCGAACAGGAAAATTCGCCCAGGAAACCATTAACAATATTTAAACTCAATGTAAGTATGATTGCAATCAAGGTCAGCCTTAACACCAGATCGCGATAATCACTCACATCTGCCCAGAGATGCAGCACAAGATACAACAAACCAATATGGATCAAGGCTGATATCCAGAGCGGGTATTTTAATAAAAAACCTGCCAGTTTATTGGCCAGGGATTTTCCAACTTGAGTTATGATTCCGATGGGTAAGATGTATATTAAGAGTAGGTAAATGAGTGTAACCGGAATCAAACTAGGTTTTCCGAGAATAATTACAAATCCAAAGAGTACAGGCACTTTGGATAATCCTAATAACCGGGCAAACTCTGAACCTACTAATTGTTCCAGAGCTACGGCAACCAGGATTGCGATTAACCATCCTAAGATCGGCACATCTGAGAACGACTTCCAGAATTGCTTCCACTTCGTTACCCAAGGTTTCCGGTTTGTTGATGGTTTAGCTATAGATTCTTCCATATTAATTCCTCGTTTACCTTTTAGAGCCTCAGACGAGCACTATACGGTTCGCCGAAGAAGCCGTGCGGTCTGAAAGTTAGGATAAGCAGAATGATGGAATAAGCAATCAGATCACGCAGCGTTGAGGGGAAAACTGCCGCGACAAAAATCTCTATGAAACCCAGCATGAAACCCGCTAATGCTGCCCCTAAAATTGAACCTCGCCCCCCTAAGATGGCTGCAACAAATGCTTTCCACCCAAACAAGACCCCCATATAAGGATCAAGGACCGGGTATGCAACACCAAAGAGTATCCCTGCCGCGGCGGCTAAACCTGAACCTATAGCGAAAGTCAAAGCAGCTATGGTGTTGAGCGGAACACCCATTAGCGGCACCACGATATAATCATATGCCATTGCCCGCATCGCCATACCCCACTTGGTGCGCTGAACAAATAGATGAAGACCAAGCATCAACATCAAGGATACAATAACTATCAATACTTTTTTATTGGTGATAAAGACACCACCGATATTATAGGTGACCGATTCAATTAATGCAGGAAAAGCAAGCCTTTTTGCGCCGAATAAGGCAAGGTTTCCGGTTTCCAGGATAATACCAATCATTAAGCCGGTGATCGCCGCGGAAGCACGCGGAGCGCCACGCAACGGTCGATATCCAATTCTCTCTACCAGCATCCCCACAAAGGAAGTCAGGAGCATAGCAATCAGAATTGTTAATACTAAGATCAACCAATTGGGAAGTACTAAGGAACCTAAGACAGATAATGCGATTAACCCGCTAGAGACAAAAAAGCCGATATAAGCACCAACCATGAAGATATCACCATGCGCAAAGTTGAAAAGCATTAAAACACCGTAGACCATTGAATAGCCTAAAGCAATTAGAGCGTAAAAGCTGCCCCATTGCATCGCATTCACTAGATTTTGTAGAAAAGACGTCATGTGGTTACTCCTCTATTAAAGCGAACCTGATGGGCTTAAGAAACCCATCAGGTTCATTCATCTTTCCTAATTCCTAGGGGCAGGCTGACTTATAAAATTCGAATTCACCCGCATCACTGATCTGAACAATCACAGCACATTTGATGGGGTCGCCTTCCTCGGTAAAGGTCATGTCCCCTGTAATGCCAGGGAAGTCCTTAATTTGAGCTAACGCATCACGGACACAGGTGCGGTCAACTGCAATATCCCCGGTGATTTCTCCACAGTTCTCAATCGCCATCTGGACCAGTTTTAACGTATCCCAGGTTAAGGCACCAACATCGTCTGGTACGTATCCATAGGCGGCTTCATAGCGGTCGATGAATTCTTTGGTTGCACCTGTTGCTCCGGCTGCTGCATAGTGAGTGGTGAAGAACAGTCCATAGCAATCCTCACCACAGAGGGTCACAGTCTCCGCTGAGCCCCAGCTGTCGCTGCCCACAATTGGAGCATCCCAACCCAGTTCATGGGCTTGCTGGACGATCAAAGCAACTTCGTTGTAATACTGGGGGGCAAAGAAGAATTCTGCACCGGAACCAATGATTGAGGTTAACTGGGCACTGAAATCTGTGTCTTTAGTTGTAAAGCTTTCATATGCAACAACGGATCCCTCACCGTGCAGTGCTTCCCAGGCGCTCTTGAAGTTTTCAGCAAGCCCTTTAGGGTAATCGCTGGCAACATCATAAAGTACTGCGGCTTTGGTGAAGCCAAATTCATCGGTCACGAAATTCGCTACAACAGGACCCTGGAATGGATCGAGGAAACAACCACGGAAAACCCAGGGCCGGCCTAAAGTTGTAGCTGGATTAGTGGACCAAGGGCTGACCATGGGAGTCGAATAGTTATTTGCCACATCACCCGCGGGCACAGCCTGCTTTGATGATTGCGGTCCTACAATCACTAATACGTCATCCTGAGTGATCATCTTGGTGTTGGCTTTTGTAGCAGATTCGGCTTTTGATTCGTTATCCTCAATGACTAATTCAACAGCGTATTTTGTACCGCCAACGTTCAATCCGCCTGCAGCTTCAATATCTTCGAGCCACATTTCGGCTGCGTATTTTGTGCCTTCACCAACTTTCGGGATATCGCCCGTAATCGGGGCATTGATACCAATCTTGATCGTTTCAGCTCCGGCATCACCACAAGCCGTCAACAGAAAAACTCCGACCAATAGAAGGGAAATAATTTTAAATCTTTTCATAATAATTGACTCCTCGTTGATTGATGATTATCAAAACGCTACATAGACTATTTCATTCGGGGGGCTAGCCCGGAGACGGTAACGTTTCTTGATAACAAGATTCTTTAGCAGGAAATCACCTCCTATTTGGGAATATTGGTATTATATGAATTTTTTCAACTCAATGATTATCCACCTGGATTAACCTTGATCATATGATGGACCCAAAATTATTGAATAGACTAAAAACAAATTTAAACTGTATTTGAGGGTGGGAGCTTTGACAGGTGTCCTCTTATCGGCCCAAGACAAAGTGCTTCTCTTGTTGTTGAACTGCAACAAAAATAACCAGGTTTCTGTTTGATACGAAATCCCGTGAGTTGAATTAGTAAATCCGATTCATCATTACCCGGGAATCAGGTCTTGGTCTAGCCTTATCCATGAAAGATAACAGCTGGTTTAGAATATCTAGCTTTATATTAATATTTAGGTGAAAACTCAGCCCAGCAGTCTTGTTTCCACAAGTACCGAGGTGTAAGTCTGAAATCATTTTATAAATCGTTTTGGAATTTCATTCTACTCTAAGGAGTATAAAACACAATTTTCCATTTGCCAATATCTGGTGTCAGATCTAATTAGTGAAAAAAAGTCAAAACGAATAGTGAATAATAGGATCCTAATATGAGCAAATAACGATACCTGCAGTTCATACAAGTACCCTTCTCCAACAAGGATGGGCCCGGCAGGATTTAAGAGCGAGGGTAAATTCCGGTCACCCATCGCTATCCCATATGCTCCTGCACATGGATCAGGCGATGGCGGGATATGATCCCTTTTCGCCTTGAATCCCGAAGGTAAGGACCGAGGGGCGAACCTGCGACCTGGCGGATTACGGTATATATTCAACCCGGTTATATTTGACTGCTAACGATTTATTGAGAAGCCTGCGTGTCAGCTCCAAGCGCTGCTCAGCCGTAACAAAAGATTGCTTTTAGCGCGCCGTCCTCTGCTGCGAAGCAGGTCAGGGTTCACCCTTGACACTGTTATTCATCGGTAGTTTGCTCTTTTCAATCAAGAGAATACTGCCATTTTGAATTCTTCTTTTAGAATTGCACTGGCATTTTTCGCAATGGAAACCATTTGCATATATTTTTCTGACTTATCTTTTTCCGGCATATCAATATTGTACTTCCAAAAACGCCATGTTGATGTCAAGATTGCAGCCCATTCAATACACAATTGCAAACTGTCTTTTTCTATCTCTTCTAGCAACCTAATTTCTTGATACCCTTCTACTAAAGCTCTCACTTTTCTAATAACAATATTTGTTTCTTCAGTGCATATTCCTACAACCGCCATCCCCAAATCATGAATTTTGTATATCCGGCTCACGTCTTCAAAATCAAGGATGGCTTTAAGATTCTCATCTTCAAATAAAATGTTATCGCAAAATATATCACCATGAACCAACCCAACTGGTAACTGAAATGGTAATTTCTCTATGATATAATTGTATCTTTGCCCCACCCAGGTTTTATAATTTCGATCAATTTCTTGCTCCATAAATTTAGGATAGGTTATCTCTACATACGAATGTTTATCCGGCAAATAATCCGGTACCGGTATTTCATGCAATTTCGCTAATGCTGTCCCCACTTGTTTTGCTTTATTACCATCTATTTCAGATTCTACAAACCCTGTTATATATGGCTTCACCAATACTGATTTTTCTTGATATTTCGTTAGCACTTCGCCATTTGCCATTTTTTGCGGTCGTGGTGCTGGAAATTCGTGTTTCTCCAATAGCAACAACACTTTACTTATATACTCTACGCGAATGGGTTCGATCTCAAAAATTGTGAGAACAAACTTTCCATGATTTGTATTCAGTAAATAATTTGAATTCCCTGCACCTTGTTCTATTGGCTCATAACTGGTCACTAAAAGTTCATATCTCCCCATAATCTCTTGTATTTCATTTTCTAATAGTTTTGTATATATTGTCATAAATATATTTTGTGATCTGAACCCTTCAGAAATTCCTTTGACATTTATTTGCAAACTAATGTTAATTATCTGTAAAACGCCGGATAATGGATAAGTAATTATCCCACATTGGTTCTGATAACCACATCTATCACTTTCCAAATTTAAATTTGGAGATAAATCAATAACTTAAAAAAATTGAGCGGGGGTTAAATAAAAAAATTAAACAGGCCTTCTCGGGCACGAAATAGGCCTATTTTTAGTGTCAATTGTGGGCTCGGCAGGATTTAAGCGCGAGGGTGAATACAAACAACCCATCGCGCAATCCTGAGGTATGGTACCGATGGGCGAACCTGCAGCCTGCGGCTTGGCGGATAACGGCTTATAACCAACCCGGCTATATTTTTTTATATTTGAATACTAACGAATGTGTGTGCTGTCTGCGTTTTTTCTCCACATGTACTGTAAACCAAAAATTTATTTTGTTTCATGCCATATTAGCTACTGCGTAGCAGGTCAGCTCCACACGGTGTTAGCTGGCTTGGATTTGTAGAATCATCCATGTGCTATACTATATTCACTTCTCGCAGATTATGGGGCTTAGCACTGAGCGAGATTTATATCGAGAATTTCGAAGAACAGGTCAACATTATCGACCAAATGGGGGTGTGGATTACACCAGATAATTTCCTTTTCTGTTCGATTGCACTGAACGTCAACTTCATAATATTGTCAAATACTGAGCCGTTTGGAAACAAGAATATGCTCAGATCGTACAACCTGCCTGGCTAAGAATCATAGCCTTAGTTTTACGTCTAGGAACGAGAATTATCTTGGATCAAGTTGATTTCATGATATTTAAAATAGGTGATGATGAATAAATGAAAACAGTTATAGCAGGTGCCTTAGGAGAATGTGTTCATGTTGCTGGTGTAACCAACTTCTTACGCTTAGCTGATCAAGCCGGATGGCGGACAGTGTTTTTAGGGCCGGCCGTATCCATTGAAAAGTTCCTTGAGATTGCTCGTCGTGAAAAAGCGGATTTAGTCGGTGTTTCCTACCGATTGACCCCGGAAACTGGCGCACGCTTATTGGGAGAATTCGCTGAGGCGGCAGATGACTTACACACGAATGGGACTCATTTTGTATTTGGCGGAACGCCACCGGTTGTAGAGCTCGCTAAAGCCTTTGGTTTTTTCGATGCCTGTTTTGATGGAAGTGCAACCCCAGATCAAGTATCGGCTTATCTCAGGGGGGATGAGGATAAAAGCCATACAAAAATAGATTTTCCACAAACAACCATTGAACGTATTCAATGGAAATCTCCCTACCCCCTTCTTCGTCATCATTTTGGATTACCAGACTACGATGCGACTCGCAACGGCATCCAGAAAATATCCAAATCTGGAATGATTGATGTGATCTCCCTTGGGATTGACCAGGATGCCCAGGAAAATTTCTTTCATCCTGAAAAACAAAATCCGCGCCGCCGAGGGGCCGGGGGCGTTCCCGTCCGCACTCCCGAAGATTATCGATCTCTGTATCAAGCCACTCGTCAAGGCAACTACCCACTTTTACGAACCTATACAGGTACCGATAATTTCATCCAACTGGCTGAAATGTATGTTGAAACCATCCATATCGCCTGGGGCGCAATCCCGCTGTTCTGGTTCAATCAAATGGATGGCCGCGGACCTTGGGGCTTGGAAGGTTCAATTCGAGAACATCAAAAACTGATGGCTTGGTACGGGGAACGATCCTTTCCAGTGGAGGTCAATGAACCCCACCATTGGGGCTTGCGCGACGCTCCGGATGTCATATTTGTTGTGGCGGCTTATCTATCGGCTTATAACGCGCGGGCTTTTGGGGTTAAGGATTACATTGCTCAGATGATGTTTAACAGTCCACCCGGTTTGACGGACGCTATGGATCTGGCCAAAATGTTAGCTGTACTCAAAATGATCCACCCCCTGGAGAGTCCAGATTTTCGAATTTGGCGGCAGACCCGTACCGGGCTATTGAGTTATCCAGTTGATGTTGATGCCGCCCGTGCTCATTTGGCTGCAAGTGTATACCTTCAAATGGCGCTCCGTCCCCACATTTTGCATGTTGTGGGATACACCGAAGCAGATCATGCCGCAACGGCTGCAGACGTGATCGAATCCTGCAAGCTCGCCCGACGATCCATTGAGAATGCTTTGGGAGGACCAGATATGACTCGGGACGAGAATATCCAAAAACGGGTGGGCGAATTAACCCAAGAAGCGGCTGTCACCCTTGATGAGATTCGGAGTCTGGCATTTGAAGGGGTTGCTGACCCTTTGGCAGACGCGGTTACCCTGACACAGGCTATCAAAACAGGCATTTTAGATGCCCCACACCTCAAGAACAACCCCTTTGGACGAGGGAAAATCGCCACTAGCGTTGATAACCGGGGAGCCTGTATTGCTGTTGATCCAACTACCCGAAGCCCGATCAGCGAGAAGGAGCGAATTGCAAACCTAATAATTCCATCATAGTCGGGATCATTTTACAGGAGAAGTTAATGGACAAAAATAATACGCGTTATACAGTAATTGGAGCCGGCAACGGGGGGAAGGCCATGGCCGCTCATCTCGCCATCATGGGTTTTGAAGTTACGCTCTATAACCGCACAGCTGAAAATATTGCCGCAATTCAAGCACGAGGGGGCATTACGCTAGAAAGCGAAGATCCTGCCGGTCCGAGAGGATTCGGGCGCTTAACACGGATTACATCAGATATGAAAGTCGCAATTGAAAACTGTGATATAGCCATGATTGTAACCCCGGCTTATGCCCACTATTCTATCGCCCGGAAGGCCGCACCTTATCTGCAGGCAGGACAAATCGTGGTACTCAATCCGGGTCGCACCCTGGGAGCCATCGAATTCAAACGTGTGCTCGAGCAAGAGGGATGTCAGAATGGGGTAACAGTTGCTGAAACCCAAACTTTTATTTATGCATCGCGTTCAGATGGGCCCTCCCAGGCGCGTATTTTCCGCATCAAAGATGCCGTACCCCTTGCCGCCCTACCGTCCACAGAAACATCCAATGTATTAGAAAAATTAGCATCAGCTTATCCCCAGTTTATTGATGGGGGTGACGTACTCCAAACCGGCATCAATAATATCGGAGCTATTTTTCATCCAACCATCAGCATTCTCAATGCAGGGTGGATTGAAGCCACAAATGGTGGATTTCAATTTTATCTGGATGGTGTTACGCCCACGGTAGCATACCTGATGGAAGTTTTAGATCGTGAGCGCGTTACCGTCGCCTCCGCCGTCGGCGTGCGAGCTATTACAGCCAGAGAGTGGCTCAAGATGGCCTATAACGCCGATGGAGATAATCTGCACGATGCCATTCATAATCATCCTGGTTACAGGGGTATCAATGCACCTCCCACCTTAACCCATCGTTACATCACTGAAGATATTCCTATGAGTTTAGTCCCCATAGCATCACTAGGAAATCATTATGGTGTTTCCGTGCGCGGCATGGAAAGCATTATTCGCCTGGCTTGTATTGCTCATCAAACCGATTATTGGCGCCGGGGTCGCACCCTGGAACGGTTGGGTATCAAGCATCTGAGTGTCAGCGAATTAACCCGTTACGTTACCGGGAGTTCAACACATCAAATGCCCATTCATGCTCGCCACCCAAAACTAGCACCCATCTCAGTTACTCGAGTTGAACAAGCTCGCGAAGCTAATAGTCAAGGATTGCTAGCGCAGGCACCCTTGGCTGAAGATGATGTTAGTCTTTCGGAGAACACAATAAGTTAATAATTTCCTGTGAGAAAAAAAACCTGAATGGCCTAAAGGTATTTTTGATGGAGAATAAATGGAAATTGCCCCCAGGAAGCCCAGACAGCCAGCAAAAAACGATTTGACCCCAAACTCAAGTGCGTCTCTCATTTTTCTTCCCTTTATAGTAAGTGAATAAACTCTTTGAATGTAATATAAGGTTGTTCGACCCTGGTATCAAGTGCCACACCAGCCATTTGGTAAACTCAGCAAGTGTAACGGTTCATCAGTAATTTTCATGCCAAGAACAAGCTTTGAGAAAACAATCTCGTCCCTTAGTCTTGAAGGATTGTACCTGGTACTGAATTCCAATTGGATCGAAACACCGTTTCATTTACTCAATTCTCCGAACTTTAAGAGAATTTGTCTCGAGTTTCTTAATTGGATTACGAACCCCTTCAATTGCCGCAGCACTCTGAAATCTCTGCCCACGCGGATCAGCTCTTGAATAGTCTATACTCTGGAATGTAATCGGGTTAGGAATGCCAGGGTTTCAGTATCTTAGACTGACAGTCCTATCACAGTATTGTGCTACCGTAGAAATTGGCGTACTTTATCAGCATTAAGAGTGCCAATTGTGCGCCATTCGCGATAGGCTTTGCCGCAGCACAAGCCAATCAATATGGAGATTGCAATTCAAGGAGCACAGCCTGGCCCTGCCCCAATTCACCCTTGAATTGTGTGATTTCGGATATGGTAGCTTGATCAGGCCTCAGAACTAACCAGCTAACAAAAAGTGCAGCTGCAATCAGGATCAGCTTCAGGCCATTTTTTGATCTGGAGCCTTTGCGCAGAAGGAAAAACACTGCTAGGCCCAGGATTAATATACCACCCCAAAGCATTGAATAGTTATTGACAATTACCATTAATTCTCCATCATTATTCAGGCTTGAAATTACACATTATTCTTGACAGGACCACATTTCTATTTGTATTCTTGAAAATTCAGACCAGTTATCCCATTCAAGTATATGATCCTTAGGCAATACGATTCCCAAGCTAGACTTAAGTGTATTCTCACTCTCGTTGCTCAGGTGTAATTCTGGTATGGAGAAAGTTGGGTTTCCTTATCATTCTCACCATAAATTCAGGCATGGTCATGCAGTATACAGCCTGAAACAAGCAATTAGAATAACAGACTTTAGGTCGGTCAGTTAAAACCTAAATCACACCAGTATTAAAACAACTGATCTGATCTATCAGTCTATCAGTCTTTCATCCAACGGCAATGGAATTGGATCACCGTAGGTTATCTGATCAAAATCGGGATGACTTGGGTTGATCAGATAATTCATCTCAAAAGGAACAACTGCACTAGGAACTTCTAGTATTAATGAGGTTTTAGATTGTACCCAATCATCCCCAATAGACTTTGCAGAAAGTGAGGATGGTAAGGATGCCCAATCCTCAGGAAGACCTTTTACATCTAATGATTCCATTAAGTTATCATCAAAGTGAAATGGAATCACCATATACGATGACAGTATTTTCTCGTCATGAAGATTAACGAGAATTTCTAAGATAGCCAATGAAAGCGAAGAAGATCCATAAACGATTCTGGTTCCTTCGCTATTCCAACGTCCACCAGATTCTTCTGCGCCTTCTCCTGTAAAAGCAACTTCTTTATACTTGCTCTTGGTAATACGCCAGGCAGTGATTATCAAGAGAAAACCCCATGTTCCAATCGGATTATAAGGTTTTCAACCTCTCTTGATCCTTCCTCGGTTTTACTTGCTTCGAGAGGTGATTCACCTCCCAGAGCTCTATTAATACTTGATAACCAATTCTGGGCGGACGAACTATCACCTTCGAACAAATTAACCGCCAAAGTAAATATTCGAGCAATCCTTAGCAACCGTTCAGATTCGTCAGATTTTAATATCCCATCTTTTCGTCTTCGAATTAGTGTACGATCACTAATCTGAACTAGTTCAGCAAGTTGTTGGTTCGAAACTTCCATGGATTTTGTCAATGTAATAAACGCTTTAAATGGAAAACCAGCCTGAACTTTTTCAGACAACTCCATTCTATCTGAAGCTTTGATACCAATTAGTTTTGCATAAGCAATTGGTTCCTTCTCCTTAAAGATAGAAGCGGTTGTCATTTTGACCTCCAATCTGATGTCTGCCATCTGGCATCTGGCATCATAATAACAGCCATTTGGCACCTTGTCAATAGGCAGGAATAATT
>CAYUXO010000002.1:0-82303 GCA_964448865.1 uncultured Anaerolineales bacterium | reverse complement strand
TTCAGGTTAAAGATCGGTCCCAAATAGCTGTCCGGAATTACCTTCAACGACTCAGGTGGGCCGTTCAGTACTTCAGCCAGATACCGCCAAACTTTTGTCGCCTTTCCAGGCAGGATTTGCATTTCCCCTTTTACTGCCTTCAACGCGATTTCAACCTCAGGCACCCCGGAAAATCCTGGTACAGAGTCTTGGGCACCTGTTATGGGAATAGCGGATCCCTTCAAATAATCCGGGGCACAGGCACTCAAAAACAGCGCTCCGCCACCTATTCCCATCAGACGAAAAAAGTCATGCCGTGTGATTTGTTTTAAAGCCATTCCCGCTCCTGTAAACGATAAAACTAACTATGATAAAGAGATATTATAAAAAACTTAGATTCAACAAGCAAGTGCAACAAAGAGAAGATTAAATGAGTGAGATGGTGTAGGATATTCTCCAAGACCTGCAAGTCAAAGGAGAACAATGACCTACACACAACTCACTCAAGAACAAAGATACCAGATATCTGCATTATTGAAAACGGCACAATCACAAACAAAAGTAGCAGAGGTGATAGGAGTACATCGCTCAACAGTATGCCGGGAAATCAAGCGGAACCGAGGCAAACGAGGATATCGGCCACAACAAGCACAAAGAAAAACCGAATCCAGGCAGCAGAAAGCAAAAGCCAGGATACAAAGAGATGTTTGGGTCCTGGTGGAACAAAAACTGTGCCTAGATTGGAGCCCGGAGCAAATCTCTGGACGATTGAAGAAATCGGGCTATGCTATCAGTCATGAATGGATCTACCAGTACATCTATGCAGACAAGAAATCTGGAGGAGATCTATACAAACACCTGCGCTGTCAAAAAAAACGGCGTAAACGAATAAATGGCAGAGACAGGAGGGGAATAATCCCCAATCGGGCTAGCATTGATCTGAGACCAGGCATTGTTGATGAACGCAGTCGTTTAGGGGATTGGGAAGGAGATACAATTATTGGAGCCAGACACAAAGGAGCTGTACTAACCCTGGTTGAGCGCAAATCCGGCTACACGCTTTTAGGTGCTCTCCCCAAAAAAGAAGCCAGCCAGGTTGAGGCCCAGGCTGTCCGTCTGTTGAAAACAGTACCTTATTTGAAAACATTGACAGTAGATAATGGTAAGGAGTTTGCTAACCATTCCCAGATCGCTGAGCAAACCGGCGTAGAAGTTTATTTTGCCCATTCGTATGCATCCTGGGAACGTGGTACAAATGAGAATACGAATGGTCTAACCAGACAATATTTACCGAAGAAACGCAGGCTGGATGATGTTGATGAGTTGAAACTTCTTTTTATTGGTCATCGGCTAAATCATCGCCCTCGCAAACGACTTGATTTTCTCACACCTCATGAAGTATTTTTTGAGGGGCTTGTTGCAGTAGATACTTGAATCTAAGAAATCATAAAACAAAAACCCAGCGCAATTTCACTCACGGGCTTCTAGGCAATTTGGCGTACTTATGTTATTCACCGCTGAATCCCAATAATCTCAGGGAATTTAGTACGACCACCAGGCTGCTGCCTTCATGGAATACAACTGCCCAGTTCAGTTCCAAGGAGCCAATAAACGAGGTTAACAATAAGAACGCGATCACTCCAAGAGAGATCACTAAGTTTTGCCTGATAATCGCTCTGCTAGCCCGACTGAGGCCAACGGCAAAGGGCAGTTTGCCCAGGTCATCGGCCATCAGGGCCACATCAGCAGTTTCCAGGGCAACCGCCGTTCCCGCACCATCCATTGCAATTCCGACTGTGGCCGTTGCCAGTGCTGGGGCATCGTTGACACCATCGCCGATCATGGCGACACTCCCGAACTCTGCAATTAACTCCTGAATGACTTCAAGTTTTTGTTCGGGGAGCAGGCCCGCGCGCACATCAGTAACACCCACTTCCTGCCCAATTTGACGAGCTACATATTCATTGTCGCCTGTCAGCATAACTAGTTTTTGGATCCCGGAATCCATGAGTGATCTCAGGGTGTCCTTGACATGAGGCCGGGGGGCATCAGCCAACGCTACCACACCCAGGAATTGCCCATCGTAGCTGACTGCCAGGGTAGTTTTCCTTTGAGATTCAAGTGCTTTAACTGTCCGGACCAAGTCGCTGTCCAGGGAGGCCCATTCATTTCCTGAAAGAGTTTCAGAGAACCGATCAGCACTGGACGCCCATCAATTTCGCTCTGCACTCCCCGTCCGGTAAGGTTTTCCAAACCAATTGCTTCGGGTAAATCAAGTTTCTTTTCCTGGGCTTTTCGTACCACTGCCATTGCCAGCGGGTGATTCGAACCCTGTTCGACCGCTCCGGCAATCTGCAGCAGTTGGTCGGGGTGATTTCCGTTCCAGGGAATTAGATCAGTCACCCGGAATTTCCCTTCTGTCAGCGTGCCGGTTTTGTCAAAAGCCATCACTTTGAGTGCTCCCAAATTTTCAAGGTGAACCCCGCCCTTGATCAACACGCCGTTGCGTGCAGCCTGGGCAATTCCGGCCAGCACAGATGCGGGAGTGCCTAACGCCAGCGCACAAGCCACCAGCAGAAGCATACTTCGATAAAAACTTTCCCTCAGGGGCAACCATCCAACTGCAGGCGGAACGGTTATCACCAGCAAAACTAAAATTAAAACAGTGGGCACAAACCAGGCAGTGAACCGATCAGTTAATTATTGGGTAGGACTTTGCTGGCTTTGGGCTTCGGCAACCATTTGCATCACACGCGCGAGAGTATTGTCCTGTGCCATCCGGGTGACCTTGATCTCAAGTGCCGCGTCCTGATTTATCGTTCCCGCAAATACCTCATCTCCGGAAATTTTTTGGACCGGCACGCTTTCTCCTGTGATGGGACTCTGGTCAACTTTGCTCTCCCCGCTGCTGACCAGCCCGTCAGCCGGGATCCTGTCGCCAGGGCGGACTAATACAATATCATCCACTTTTAATTCCTCAACCAACATTTCAATCAGCTGGCCGTTTTTTTTCAGCCTGGCAGTTTTGGGCATTAGTTCCCCCAGGGCATTCACCGCGTTTCGGGCACGCCCCAGGGCATAATGCTCTCCAGCATGACCCAAACCAAATAAAAAGAGCAGAAAAGCGCTTTCCGCCCATTCTCCGAGAATGGCAGCTCCTGCAGCGGCAGCCATCATCAACACATCGGTATCAAAATTCCCTTTAAAGATGCCGGGGACAGCATGTCTGGCTATATCGTATCCTCCGCTCAGGATGGAGAGTACGAAAAAAGCCAGGGAAATATTCGAAGGAAACTCAAATAATATCTCGCCCAACCAGCCCACCAGGAAAAATGCTCCAGCCAGGCCAATCAGGATCAACGTCCAGCGTTCTTGGACCCAATGAGGAAGAAAACTTGGCGCACCGCTGTGGTCATGATCGTCTTTCTGCTCCTCTTTCACAAGAGGCCAGTTTATTGGACTAGCGCCCATCCCGCGCATGATTTGAGCTATAGTTCGCGGTTGGAGGATTTTAGTGTCGTATGCCACAAATGCTAACCCAGCGGCGTAGTTAACGTTGGCATGAAGCATCCCCTGTATTCCTTCCAGTTTGCGGCGCAAAATAGCCGCTTCATCAGCGTTATCCATGCCCTGAAAAGGAACACGTTCATGCCGATAACGATTGATCAGCTGGGAGCCAGTTTGCTGGGCCAGTTTACGCACACTTTTCAGGGAAATTAAATTGGGGTTGAAGTGTACACATAAGGAAACCGGGTTGGTTTCGCGCTGTAATGTACGTGAAGAATGCCCTTGCGGAAACGCAATGCATCCTGCAGTCGGATCAGGCAGTCATCACAACTATCTTCAATTTCAGGCAGCAGCAACGGAATTTCAATTTCAATTATTTTTTCAGTCATATGGGATTGTCAGGTTAGGATTATATTAATCATGCCGGAGATGGTCCAAACTACGCTGGAAAACATCAACAACATGGGCGTCGTCCAAGACATAATAGATCAGGCGGCCCTGGCGCCGCGTTCTAACCAATCGCAGCTGCCTCAAGGTACGCAATTGGTGCGAGACAGCCGATTCGCTGAGACCTACAATGTCTGCCAGGGCACTGACATTGATTTCTCCCTCCATCAGGGCGGCAATAATACGCACCCGACTGGGGTCACTCAGTGCCTGGAAGAATTCGGCCAGCTCGGCAGCCTGCCCTTCTTCAATTCGCGACATTTTCTCTTTTTTAACACCTGCTTCTGTGTTCATATATTCAGATATAACTTTGTTTTCCTGACTTGTCAAGAAGCGAATTACTCTCGAATAGAATCAAAAACCCGCGAATGTAAATCCATTCGCGGGTTTTTTTGGCACCAGGGCCAACTTTTACTTAATGGGTTCCCCGTAGACTGCAAATTCGATCAGCCCCGTATTGCCGCCGCTGCTGCTCACAACGTTCAAACGCAGTGAGCTGGTTGATACCTCAATATCAAAGCGATAAGATTCTTCAGCATCGTCAAGGGAAAACGGACCCAATACAGTCCCGTTATCAGTTGTCAGAGTGAATGAAAAAATCTGGGAAGTTCCGTTGCTCATCGTTCGCGTCCAAACTTCAACTGCTTCGAGGCGGGAATTCTGGGAAAGCTGAATTTCAAGATAAGCGTCATTTCCGTCACCGTTTGAAGACCAGGCCGTACCTCGGCTGCCATCAATGGCGCTGTTGGCACCCCAGGTTTCATCATTTGCCGCACCGCCGAAATTACTGCTGACTGCCCTGATACGGGCACCTGCAGCCAGCGAAGCCAGGTTAATCTCGACCTTATCCACCAAAGCGGGTGTACGGAATGTCATATCATTACTGACATAAACCACACCATCCGGGGCCGTGCCCTGGAGGCGGTAGTGGTATTCAGTGTCGGGTTCCAATCCCAACAGGAGAGGGTTGTGATCGGTATGCGCCCCGCCACCCATATCCTGGTCTACTGCAATCATGCCATAATCAGTTGTCGTTCCATAAATCACGGAACAAGCCAGGGGGCGGCTGGAGTCAAAAAGCAGCTCAGCATCGGTGGTGGTGATATTGGTTAACTGCGGCGGACCACTGACATACACATCTTTCAGCGGCCGGATATCAAGGGTTTGCTCGTTAGTGAGAGATAGACTGCATCCAGCAGACACGAGCGAAAAGGTTAACAAAAAGAAGATAATTGTCCTAATTTTTGAAGGCGATTTGGAAACTTGCATAAACATCTCCTGTTTAATTGACATCTATCTATTGATGAAACAGGAGGGAACTTTCTTACCATATCCCTGGTGCCGTTTGCCATAGATAGTGAATTACCAAAGATGTGATCAGGATACCCCCCAGCGCTCCGGCCATCAGCTGCGCAGGGGTATGTTTTTTACGATAGATGCGAGCCCAGGCAACCAGCGGTAAACTGAGAAATACCCACCAGTACCCAAATCCAAAAATGGACAGGATTATTGTTGAAAAACCACTGACCCCCACCATGTGCAAGCTTATCTTCCAAAAATTGGATATGGTAAACATGGTCAATCCCAAACAAGCATAAATTACAGCCAGCACCCACACTAATCGGGGAGCTCCGCCAAAGTAGAGGACAGCCAGTCCCAACAAGTCGCTGCTGATGCTTACCAGGATGAAACGTGGGCGTTCTTCACGGCGGCTGAGTTCCAAATCGGTGACCCAGCCAAGCCGCATTCCCACTAAGACATATATCAGCGGTAAGCCAGATAGGATGATCAGTGCAACGAGAGACCACCCAACGCCCCGCCAACCCTCCGCCTGCCAGCCGATGACAGGGAAAATAAACAGGGAGAGAACAGAACTGTCAAAAAACACAGATATCCAGCGTGCCAGTGAAGCAGCAAACATATCAGTCTCCTATTGGTGTAAGTAACCGTTGAATTATATCAAATCACTCCTGATATCTTGCCATCTCTCACTTTATTTAATGCTATTTCCGACTTCTCCACCCTGATCCAACCAAGATAATCGTTGATAATTTATTTGTCTTGACACCCGGCTATTCTTAGATTAACATATCATTATATGCTGATACATTGATGTATTAGGAGGAAAAATGCTGCCGCTTACGCTGAGTGTTACTGGTTTAGAAATCAAAGCCAAGTTCTTTCGCGGCTTCAGTGATCCATCCCGGTTGGAAATACTGGAAAGCCTTCGAGAAAAATCTCATACGGTTGGAGAGATTGTAGAAAGTACCGGTCTTTCCCAATCCAATGTCTCCAATCATCTCAGCTGCCTGCGTGAGTGTGGAATGGTAATCGCTGAGAAGCAGGGACGTTATGTTTCTTATCGCCTAAGCGACGACCGGGTAGCGGACCTGCTTTCCTTATCTGAGTCCCTGTTGTCAGATGTCGCTCAGGGAGTTTATCAATGCACTCGTTATACACAATCCTGACTAATGGCAAATAAAAAAGTGAAGCAAGCCATCCTTATATATTTTCAATGAGATACCATGGCTAAAACTATCGAAATCCCTATTGAGGGCATGGACTGCGCTGAATGCGCCATGCATGTTCAAAAATCCATTTCCGCCGTACCCTATGTGCTTTCCGCTGATGTCTTGCTGGGTGCAGAGAAAGCCATTATCCAGGTCGAAACCACACCTGAAGACCTGACTCTCATCCACACCGCGGTTGCTGAAGCGGGATACACTGTCCCGACCACACAGGGCGAGGAAATCGCAGCCGCAGGTGCAGACTTTACAGGTAAAGTAATGCGCCTATTCGGATTGGTTTTCGGGGTGGTAATCTTCATCATCGTAGTCGGTGAGTGGATGGGGCTTTTCGAACGCATTACCGGGAACATTCCCTGGTATCTTGGACTCGGCGTGGTGTTGCTGACCGGCTACCCTGTATTTCTGAATGTCATCCAGGCCGCACTCCGAAGAAAAATTATTGCACACACTTTAACAACCATGGGGCTGCTGGCAGCTGTAGCTGTTGGAGAATGGTCAACAGCGGCAGTAGTGGTATTTTTCATGCGCATAGGTGAGTATGCCGAATCGTTTACTTCCGATCGCGCCCGCCGCGCCCTCAAGGAACTTTCAGCCCTTGCCCCTCAAACTGCGCGTGTCTGGCGGAATGACGAGGAGATCACTGTTCCGATAGATGATGTGAAGGTGAGTGAAACTGTCATTATCCGCCCCGGTGAGCATATCCCGGTGGATGGAAATGTGTTAGATGGACACGCAACGATTGACCAGGCTGCCATTACCGGTGAATCCATGCCTGTGGAAGTTGGAGTCGGTTCAAAAGTCTTCGCCGCGACTCTCGCACAATTGGGAAGTCTGAGAATCCGCACAACTCACGTCGGGCGCGATACAACCTTCGGCCGTGTCATTCAATTGGTCGAAGAAGCAGAGGCGCATCGGGCCGATATTCAAGGAATCGCCGATAAATTTGCATCCTGGTATTTACCCATAGTGGCGGCTATCGCCGGACTGACCTTCCTCTTCACCCGTGATCCATTAGCAACAACTGCAGTTCTTGTCGTCGCTTGTGCCTGCTCCTTCGCATTGGCAACACCGATGGCGATGATGGCATCCATTGGTGCAGGAGCGAAACGCGGCTTGCTCATCAAAGGCAGCAAATACCTGGAAACGCTGGCCCGGGCAAATGTACTTTTGATCGACAAAACAGGAACCCTCACCTTGGGACAGCCTCGCATTAGTTATCAGTCGTCTTTGAATAATGACTGGACGGGGGATGAACTCTTGCAATTGACAGCCTCCGCGGAACGCTACTCTGAACATCCTCTGGCGGAAGCTGTGCGAGGCGCCGCACGCGATCGCGGTTTGCTGCTCTCCAAGCCACAGGATTTTGAATCTCTTCCCGGGATGGGACTGCGCGCCCGTGTGGACGGCCATATCCTCGCGATTGGCAGCCGCCGAATGATTGCTCCCGATGCTGACCTGCCCCTAGCAGACTCACTTGAAAGCCAGGGGAAAACCTTGCTCTTTGTTCAGGTGGATGATAAATTGGCCGGATTCCTGGCTGCAGAGGATACACTCCGTCCAGAAATCCCTTCCGCGCTGAAACAATTGCGCGATTTGGGACTGAATCAAATTGAGCTTCTAACCGGAGATAACAAACGTACAGCTGCCGCACTTGCTGAACAGCTTGAGATTGACTATCAAGCAGAATTGTTACCTGAGGATAAAATCGCCATAGTCAAGCGCTATCAATCCGAAGGAAAAGTAGTTGTCATGGTCGGAGATGGGGTCAATGACGCGCCAGCTCTGGCCCAAGCCGATGTCGGCATCGCCATGGGTGCGGCAGGAACGGATGTCGCGATGGAGGCCGCCCATATCGCCCTGATGCGCGAGGATTGGACTTTGGTTCCTCAAGCTTTCCAAATAGCTCGTAAAACCATGACTGTAATTAAATTCAATTTGGGATTTACCGCAGTCTACAATATCTTTGGCTTGACTCTGGCTGCTTTCGGCATTTTACCGCCCATCCTGGCCGCTGCCGCTCAATCAATGCCTGATCTTGGCATCCTGGCCAATTCAGCCCGACTGCTTAAACAAGATTGATCTCAGTTAAATAATGTCGCCCTTCAGGTGAAAAATCAGCCACCCTGTCAGGCCGCCTAAAACGACACCCGCCAGAGCCGCTGCCCAATGCACGGGATGCGGGCGAACCGCAAATCCTATTTCGCCAACTAAATAGCCAAAAAGTCCGCCGCCTAGAAGGGACACAAAGACAATCAGCGGCATCCCGTCGTTTGCCTGTTTTTTCTTCTTGGTCTGTTTTTTTCTCGTTTTGTTCATGAGTTTATACCTCCAAACCATATTGTTCGGATTAAACCAAACATGCCTCCCGCGCAAAAGCGCAATTTAGCGGGGTTGACTATAGGCAAGTTTGCTTATTTTAAAAATGAACTTCTTACTGGGGGAATAGAGGTGGTCTAGATCGTTCTTCAGATGCAGTATTTAGTGATGCTGTTAGGAAAAGCGGATAGTTTTGGAAGTGGTCCCGGTTCGGGCGGCAAGTTCTCGAATTTCCTTTAGATTAATCCCTCCGGATGAGCCAGGGTTACAACCAATCGGGTGCCCTGATCTGGGGCTGTGAAGATTTCCAGTTTTGCCTTAAGTAGTTCTGCCCGCTCGAAAAGTCCCAGTAAACCAAAGTGCCCTGTTGAAGCAAACTCGGCCGGACTTTCAGGGAGTTCAAAACCTTGTCCGTTGTCTGCAATGGTCAAGGTGATCTGGTCAAGTGTAAACTCAATCTCCAGCGAGGACTGTGATGCCCGGGCATGGCGCTGGATATTACTCAATCCTTCCTGGGCTATTCGGTAAAGCCCCAATTCCAGCTCAGAAGGCAGACGCCGTTCCTTTCCCAGGCGCTGAAAAGAAATTGGCATTGAGGTGGACTCCTGCAAATCGCGGGTCAGCATATCCAGAGCAGGGACCAATCCCAGATCGTCGAGATAAAGCGGCCGCAGTCCCTGGGTCAGGCGGCGAAGATCTTTAATTGTTTGCTCGGTCATGATCTGAATCTCGTTCAATTGTTCTACTGTGCTGGTCCCATTTAAATTCATTTGGGCTAACTGTACCCGTTGATTAAGAGCAATCAACGACTGCAGGGTCTCATCGTGCAGTTCCCTGGCCAGACGCCGCCGTTCTTCCTCCTGTCCTGTGGTAATCGCACCAATATAGCCGCGCAGGTTGTTTTGAGATGCCTGAACTTTCCGTGCCAGAAAGATGAGTGCGTTTTGCAGTCGGCTGATCTCATCAATGCCCCCCACCGTGGTTTCAATACTCTGAAAATCTCCCCAGGCCAATTCACGAGCCCGCTCTTCCAGATTTTGGAGCGGCTGCATAATTTGACGGATTCCAAACCATAGGGCTACAAGTGATAACAAAAGACCAGGAAGTAAAATGAGCGGCGCAAAGAGGGTTGTGTTAAGAAGTGGGGAAGTAACGGATTCCCAAGGCTCTTCAATGATCAAAGCCCAGCCCAGCGGCATGACCACCTGATAAGCAATTACATGTTCAACGCCATCCTCGGCAATATAAAGTGCCCCGCTTTCACCTCGTAATGCATTTTTTACACCTGGATGAGATATGGGGTCGGACAGCGGATTGTCCATCCCTGAACTGAATAAAATTTGTCCATTGGAGGAAATCAGGAAGATATTTCCCTGATCGTCTGTTTTGAAAAGGTTGGATAGTGTGTGTTCTGCTAAAGTAGATGGAAAAAATGCCCCAATGATAATTGGAGCGCCGGGCCGGGCTGCAGCAGATAGAAGAACAACCACTTTGCTTCCACTTGGGCCAGGGACTTCTGGTGAAAAGCGCGGAGCCGTCCCGGACTGAGAGATGGATTTGTCCAATTCTACCCGGAAAACATCATTATTAGTCCACAGAAAACCATCTCCAGTATGAGCAAGCAACTGGCCCTCAGGTGAGAAAAAAGCCAAACCGGCATCAAAATCCGGCAGGAGAAAACTGGAAGATAATAATATATCGTCAAGGGGAATCCCATCAGCAGCCCGCAGCGAGAGGTTTCTGACGTCAGCAGCCCGATAATCAAGCTGCTCTGCCAACGCACTGGCGGCAGTGCGTACAGCTCGTTCGTCACGCTCTCCAACAAGAGTCCGCATAACCCGTTGGTGCAAAGCCAGGCTGCCAAAGGTGACTACCATTAAGAACGCAATCAGAGACAAAACGATCCAGACAAAAAGCTGCAGGGACATCCCGCGCTTGCGTAAGCTGGAAAGAGTTATTGGTTGAGAGTTTTCCATTCAAACCAAGGAATACCGGCTAATAGGGGCAGAAGTCATTAATCTGAATCCATTCGTCCCAAATCAGAAGGCAGCCAACCCAGTGAAACTGCGCGCATCACCGCTTCGGTGCGGCTGGAAGCCTGGAGCTTGCTGAAGACATGCGCTAAATGCCCCTGGACTGTGCGGTCGCTGATGCCCAATTGAACACCAATGGCTTTGTTGATATACCCCATGCCAACCAGGGACAGAACCTCCATCTCGCGTTTAGTCAACTCCTCTACCAGCGGTGTGTCTTTGACCTTTGAAATCTGGGTCATCATCTTGTTGAGAATGCTGGCATCCAGGGCAGAATTACCCGCGTAAACATCGCGTACAGCGCGAATAATTTCCCTTGGAGCGGCAGTTTTTAATACATAGCCGTTCGCTCCAGCCTGTAATACCGCCATCACGTAAGGAGAATCATCATAAGCGGTCAGGATCAGCAAACCAACCTCAAGCTGATTATCGCGGGCCCATTGAGTAACTTCGATCCCTGTTGCTTTTGGCATCTGAATATCAAGAACTGCAACATCAGGCAGGTGTTCCGTGATGAGTTTTTTTGCCATTTCACCATCATCTGCTTCAGCTACAACCTGGATATCCCCGGCACTCTCTAAAAACTGGCGGATGCCAGCACGAACGACAGCATGGTCATCTGCCAGCACCACACGAATGGTAGGTTCTGTGTCTTTATTTGTCATGAATTTATTGTACTACAAAGAAATTTTACAAATTTTTATCATTACCCAATAACGACTAGAATCTCTCTGCCGCTAATCAGGAGCGAATATGTTATTACTTCCTCTTGTTCTTCCCCCAATATAAGCGTGGAAACACACCCCACCGGCTGCTGAGTGGATACTGTTTTAGACGTTAAGGAGCGTTCGGCTCCGTGGCCCTGTTGCGGTTAACACTTACAAACTGGCTGGCCAATCCCTGGTCCAAAACCTCAAACTGCAGCAATTGCCCCCAGGAGACCATCGCCAGTGGAACATCCAGAGAATCAGACGGAAAAGCGATCAGTTTAAAGCCGTCAAATTTATCCATAACTTCTTTGATCTGGGATTTTAATGTGTCACAACCCGGGTCATCCAAAAAACCGCAATCATACCAGAAACTGACCTAGCCATACTCCAGATTATGTCACAAATAACCTTCGGTGTATTTAACCCGTGATTCCGGAGATTGTTCATCAAAAAACCCGGCTTCATATTCCTGCCCATAGTGAGGGCCGGATGTGGGCGGATTAGAGTTATAGGGGCCGGGGTCCGTTCCCTCTGGCACGTGTTTCCCGGAATTAGACATGATTGGGATCTCTTCTCCCAGGGATGGGCGCATTATACGCCAAACAGAAAAACCCCTTATTCCCAGGATACTCAGCGCGATACCTGCCCTGATCAAATTCTTGATCTATTTCTTTCGTCGCTTTCTTTCTTGCCGCAACTCTCGAATGCCGGGTTGGTTCATAAATAACTTCTCATTCATAGATATAATTTAGGTTCTGGCGGGGATATCAGACTTTAAGGGGAGATGGAGTTCTGCATCAAGATCTTTGATGATCTCTCCCAGCCCTTCCTGTTCTTGAATTGTAAGTTCCTCACTCCAATCAAGATGGGTGATCCCATCACATCCATGTGCGATCATGGTACGCATTACACCTGACGGAAAATAAACCAACAAAACAATCATCTGGCAGTTGCACTTTGCCGTACCGTGGTGAGGGCAGGCACAGGTAGCAGGCTCGGTTTGCACACGCTGCAGATCAAAAGAACGCTCCGCGTTATAACCTCCCAAAGCCAGGCGTTGCGTCAAACGCCCCACGACAAATTCACAGTCCCTGGGCACAATTAACAAAGGGGATGTTTGGATCATCAAATTTCACTCTTACATAAATTGGATTTCTACTGGTGTCTAAGTACTTGGATTCAAGTTACAAGTGCAACATCACTAACTTCAAAAAACACCGCCAATCCTATAAGAGCAGTTTGGCGGTTTCCCTTACAGGCATTATTGCCTATGCCGAATTGAAGGCAGCAGCGAACAACACGCTGAATAAAAAGATATAATCAGGCCATGGAAGATCAGTCAAAGTTCAAATACTCAAATAAAAAACTCCGGACCCACAACCGCACCTGGTACGGCCTGGAAGCCGAGGTCACCGTTAGTGAATCCAACCTCCACCAGGTAAAACTGCCCAAAATAACCCTGCCTCACCCGGGAGTTGTCAACTGGTTCACCAGGCAGGGTCTGCCGATTGACACTCGCCTGGAGTTGACCGCTCTTCACGAGTTCGGCCACTTGCAAACCCTGCCGGTCCCACTGACCCACTTACTGCTCCTGCTCTGGCCGCGGCGGGGCAAGCCGCGCATAACGGGATGGCGGCGCTTTGGGTTGATTCTGTTGAGCCACCAGACAATCTGGGAAGTCGCTTCAGAAAGTTACGTTGTTGCTTCCGACCGCCGCGCACTAACCGCTCCGCGCCCGCGTTGGGCACGTGGTCTCTACGCCTTTTTCTGGGCCTGTGTGATAATTTTCTCTCTGCTCGCAACATTTCTTCTACTGGAAAGCGACCAGGATGCACCCTGAGTAAAATCCGGCAACGAACAGCTTCACAACTGCAGGCACAAATGAGGAGGGACTGTCCCAGAAACATTGGACAGTCCCTCCTCTTCCACCAGTAATAAATAACTAACTTTCAAAATCATGAAAGCCGTTATATTCAAGAAATACTTTTATACCAGATCCTGTTTTATGCTCTGATACTGCTCACGGGTGATCTCCCCGCGTGAATATCGTTGATCCAAGATATCCAATGCATTCTCGCTCTCAATCCAAGCTGGCTGCTGGCCTGATTGCTGGAGTCCCATTAATCCCCGTATTGCGGATCCCTGCCCTCCGATAAAAACCACAACGACCACCAATAATACTATCCCAATCAAACCAAATCCCATCATCGAAAAATCTCCTTGTCTTTCTGATTATTTTTTTATTTTAGATCCGTCATCATATCCTGGTATTCATCCCGGGTGATCTCTCCCCGCGCATAACGAGCCTTAAGTATATCCAGCGGTGATTGTAAAGTGTCTTGTTGGCTGGTTTGACTAAACAAGGTTTTCTGGCTGGATGACAAACGCCGCACTGCCCAGATAACCAACACAACAAACCCAATTATTATTACCGTGGTAATTACCAGGTTCCAAATTGGTCCCAATAAACCTACTCCACCAAAAATACCTGAACAACATCCTCCCCAAATTCCATGTCCCATGATCTTAATCTCCTTTAATCTTATCTATTTTAGCTTCTTGCACTTCTACTAGAAGGATACTAAATGAAGATGAAGTCCCTATAAAGAATGATTAAAGATTATGTAAAGAAAACCCTGGAAATTATCCCCTTACAGGAAGACTAAAAAGAAAGGTACTTCCCTTTCCCCTGCCTTCGCTTTCCATCCAAATTCGTCCGTTGTGGGCTTCTACAAAATGCTTGGCAATGGTCAACCCGATACCGCTCCCACCGCTGGATCGAGAACGCGATTTATCCACACGATAAAACCGTGTAAACAAGCGCGAATGGTGTTCAAGGGGGATGCCCATTCCTGTATCCTTTACCGCTATGTGGATTTCCTTCCCTTCCTGGACGGCTGTAATCTTCACTTTTCCCCCCGCTGAAGTATATTGCAAGGCATTGCCCACAATATTAAGCAGTACCTGTCCAATCCGGTGTGTATCAATATAGATCTCTGGCAGACCTGGAGGGCAGTCGACTTCTAAACTCACTCCTTTCTCATCGTACTGGAGGCGCAGTCTGCCAACCACAGTTTCAATCAAATCCTGCACTTCTGCCCGTGTCTTATCTAACTGGTAGATACCAGCTTCAACCCGGCTGAGCTGCTGCAAATCATCAACCAGTCTCGTTAAGCGTTCTGTCTCTCCGTAAATCTTTTGATAGGTCTCGGGGCCAGCAGGAAGAACATCGTCAATCAATCCTTCCAGGGAACCTTTGATCACCGTCAGCGGTGTGCGCAGTTCATGTGATATATCACCAATAAGCCGCTGGCGAACAACTTCATTATGATCCAGTATTTCTGCCATGCGGTTAAAGCTGATCGCTAATTGAGACAGCTCATCTGCCGTTGAAGGATCCCCCGGAACATGAACCCGTTCTTGATAATGGCCTTCGGCGATGTATTGGCTGGCAAGCATCATTTCCTTCACAGGACTGACCACTCGGTAACTGATCAACAGGCTGACGATCAATGCAACTAAAAAGGCCGCGGCGGCGGCACGAGATAACGCTTGATTAACTGCATTTCGAAAGCTCAAAAATAAATCTGTTTCCGGATTCAAATCCTGGTCGGACATCATTTCCCCCATTATTTGACCTCCCATCATGTTGTCTATATTCATCATATGCTGGTCAAAAGCCGTCGGTATAGCAAACTCAATCGAGGTTCCTAAGGTTAATATCCCGGCCAAGATAACGATTAGATAAGAGAAAAATATTTTCCAACCAATATGGCTTCGTATAATGTTCAACATCATCCACCTCCCTTGCCATCAAATCGATACCCAACACCTCGCACTGTAGCGATGTATCCCTCTCCAATCTTCATGCGAACGTGGCCGACATGAACATCCACAACTCTAAATTCGCCAAAATAGTCATGCCCCCAAACTTTATCCAGCAGCTGTTCCCGGCTGAGAACCATCCCCTGATGATCGGCTAGCACCTTGAGAATGTCGAACTCTGTTGTGGTCAGGTCAATCAGGTTTTCATCTTTCCATACCTGCCGGCCCCTGGTGTCAATTCGCAAACCCTGGAAAACCTTTTCGTGATCCTGACTCGGCCCTGCTTGCTGGTGCAGGCGCCGCAAGGCGGCTTTGATCCTGGCGATCAATTCCCTGGGGCTGAATGGTTTGACAAGGTAATCATCAGCTCCAACAGATAACCCAATGACTTTGTCAATTTCTTCCCCTTTGGCAGTCAACATAATTACATAAACATCAGACTCCCGCCGCAACCTTGTCAACAGCTCAATTCCATCCATGTTAGGCAGCATAATATCCAATACAATCACATCCGGACGATAGGTTCTCGCCATTTCCAGGCCTGCTTCGCCGTCAACTGCGGTTTTGTATTCAAGATCTTCCCGATCCAAATAGGCTGTCACCAGATCGAGGATACTCTGCTCATCATCGATGATGAGTATTTTTCCTTCAGGCATAACAATTCTCCAGTTTCATCCTTATATTTATCACTCTTAAACCCTGCCAACATTCAGGTAAACACGAATTACAGATTCGTTTTATAAGGTCAACAACAAATCCCTGAGTGCTGGTTAAATCCATGAACAGCAATACTGCCCTGGTGATTGTAAATTATTTTGAATGGGCACGATTCCAGCAGCAGGGGGCACCAGGCTCACCCTCCATCACGAGTTACGCAACCACCCCTTCTCAACCGCATCTTCAATATACGTGGTCATCCAATCAAATATTTCTGGCGCTTCAGTTTTAATAATCTGATTTATCTCAATAACCTGACTTTTTGAAATATTTTGATCCAGCCACGTTTTTCCTTCGGTGTGAATATTAATAATGAAGGGCAAAAACCTGTCAAGCACTTTTACACAGCGGCTTTCAACTGTTTGCTGGGCCTCGTATTCCTCCCACAGCTGTTTAATATCTTTGCTAAAAGGTACTTCATCAGTTACCAGACTATCAATATATTCTCTCTCCTGTTGTTGTTTAGAGTTTCTGGCGCTGGAATAAACTGAAATATCACCGGCTCCAATTTCGCATATGTCATGAACAAGCGCCATCCTGAGGGCCTTATTCAGGTCAAATTCTGCCTGAATTCTTTCAGCCATGATTAATAGAGCCAGTGCTAGATGCCAGGAATGCTCAGCCGAGTTCTCTTGTCTGGTCAGATCAATAAGGAAAGATTTGCGATAAACGGACTTAAGTTTTTCCAACTCCATCAGGAATCTAATTTCGGATTGCATAGCTCCTCCCATTATTTATAATAACAGGCTGACAGGAATTCATCCGTATGATATCTTGGAAAGTCGGATAAATATTTTCAGCTCTCCAAGATGCCTGGCTTCTTTGTTTTAGGAAAGTTGTTCTGGAAGTGAATTGGATTCTATCGGACCAACCCAACTCATTCAATATACTTAACAGACCATGCCTATAACATGGCATCCTTTCTGTACCCCGGAAAACCTGGGATAATCCTGGCGATGAGTTTTCCTGATCCTGTAACTTCTGAACTTGGGCGGCAGCTTGCCGCTGCCATTTATTCGCAATTTAATAGAATAAAAAAGTCTGCTGGAGGGGGTGTCAACCGTTTATCGGAGCAGAATGATCAAAACCCAGGTGATGAAATCAGGGAGAGACATAACCCCAGGGGTTGACCTTTCCATACTGGGCATGCCTAAGTTCAAAGTGAAGGTGAGCACCGCTTGAATTTCCCGTATTGCCTACACCCCCGATATAGGTGCCGAT
This sequence comes from uncultured Anaerolineales bacterium, assembly GCA_964448865.1. GTDB lineage: Bacteria > Chloroflexota > Anaerolineae > Anaerolineales > UBA11858 > B10-G9. The sequence continues at coordinate 65,020 of CAYUXO010000002.1, read as the reverse complement.
GATAGTGCTTTGACCGCAGGATACTGACACGTTGCTCATGTGGGCGTAAGCCGATTGCCAGCCATTTCCGTGGTCAATTACGATCATATTCCCATAACCATACTCACTCCATCCTGCGTAAACCACCACCCCGCTGTCAGAAGCAAATACTGCATTTCCTTCAGCCCCAGCGATATCTAATCCGGGATGGACATTTGGATTGTAATCGTAGCCGGAGATGTAGGCCGCAACAGTGGGCCATACAAAGGAGCCTGTACCAATCGCCCCTTCATATACAGAGCCGCACGATCCAGCTCCATAATAGGCGGCAACTGCCGGGTTTGTTCTGACGATCGCTGGCGGTCCCCAATCTTTCAGAGCCCGTTTCCCGCCAGGAACAATAATCCATTCACCCATTTCAAAGAGAGGACCGCTGATGTCCACATCATAGAGATCAATCCGATTACCAGGGTAATTGAGGATCGCTTCCGGTTCAACACCGAAATATTCGGCGATGCTGTTCAAATTATCATTCTCGCTCCACTGATAATATACTCCATCGATGGGCAGGATATTCAGCTCCTGTCCAGGCCGAAGAAATTGAGGGTTATCCTGAATAATCTCATAATTACCCCACAATACTGTCTCAGGTTTGAGATTGAACATATCAGCGATCATAAACAGATTGTCTCCAAGGTTGACCTCATACACAGAAACATCCACCTGCGGCCTTTCGGGGATTATTGTGTTAATCACAGTACGCCTGGTAATTCCTCCGGCACTTCTTTGTGATGCAAGTATTGAGAAAGAGGGTAAAGCCAAGATCTCAGTTTCTCCTTGCCCGGGAGTGCCTTCTGCCTGTTCAGGCAGAAGTCCTCCTATTGCAGAGTTTAGAGGAAATCGCAGGGCTATGTAACCTCCGGAAATCAATAATAAAACTATTGTCCCATAAATAAAAGTGGCCTTTTTAATTTTTCTTTCTCGCATAGAATGATCTCTTTAAAAATCTCGACAAGCTCATCAAGCGGTATGAGTATCTCCGGATTTACTTATCAAGCACCTTAGCATATCCAATTGGGGACGTTTCTGGTCGATTTACATTAATATAACAGTGTGCCAATCCGCCCTGCTTTATCAGTTTGAGCTTTCCATCAGATAACCGGCGTCCTTCCAGGTATTAAATCCGCCTTGCAAGTTCCACACATTAGTGTACCCCAGCTCTGTCAGGGTCTGGGCAGCACCGCTGCTCATGCTGCCGCTCCGGCAGTAAAGGATTATCTTTGCATCCTTGTCGGAAGGAAGCTGGGCAAGATTGGCTTCAATTTCATTATAAGGAACTGAAAGATCTGTGTTAATGATGTCCCCCGAAAAAGGGACGTGCACGTTTACCAGGATGAAATCTTTGTCTTCCATCATGGTTGAAAGCTCATCCACGGTTATATCGGTATAAACACTACTATCGTTTACAAATACTTCCTCTCCAACAACATCAGAGGATTGGATAGATAAGGCGGGCCCACTGCACGCGGCCAGCAGTGTCGCGCTTATTATGGCGCTAAAAAACAGAATACGTTTCATGAATTTTTCTCCTTCAGAAAATAAGCCGAAAATACATTTGAAAAATGCCCGATGTTAAATAACTGTATGGGTAGAGACCCTTTTACAGCCTTGCCGCAACTTTTTCCATGAGGTTACGGGCTTTCCCCGCAATTTCTATGACTTTTTCATTTGTCACCAACGGCTCAACAGCAAGCATAACTTCCGGATTAACAAGGCATACCAAAGACCCCGCATCTGTCTCTTCTACGGTGACATTACAGGGCAACAGCAAACCCGCAAGCGGTTCGTTTTGGAGGACTTGGTAAGCTAAGGGCGGATTGCAAGCACCAAGGATCGTATAGCGCCGAAACTCAGCTCCCAGTTTTTCCTTGAGGGTTGCTTTAACATCAATCTGTGTCAGAACGCCAAACCCTTCCTCTTTGAGCGCTGAAATCACCTTCTCCACCGCCTGATCAAAGGGTTCTGTAAGTGCCACTTGATAAGCTAACCTATCTAACATGTTTTCTCCTTCTGTTTTATATTGAATCCATAATTTCCTGATAAGCCCAGTGGAAATTTCCGTCTTTTATATTAATTTTCCATTCCTGAGGGTTTACCTGCTTGTTTGCATCCGGGGAAATCGATCCCTTCATGTAACTCCAATTCATTGTATCTATTCAAGGGCAGACGCAAAGCGTCATTAAGCGGATCGTATCGTAGGCAAAATAGCCTATACCGATCGAGGGCCTGAATTCAGATCCAGATTATTTCGAGCTGTGTCTTGGTATAAAATGCCCCTTCCAGAGAAACCTTTTCGGAATTAAGGGTACTTATTAATAAAAGGCAGACAGATAAACATTTCCAAGTTTTGTTTATCTGTCTGCAAATTTCTTTTTAGTTCAAATTCTAATTATCCTTCAACCATCTCAATGAAATCCCCATGCCAGGTGTGAGGGAAAACCTGGCCCGTGAAACCGTTGACGCTAACCATGCCGACAATTTCCCCGTCACGTTGCGTGTCTATGGTGTAGTAGCCATAAAACATGGTGATTTCATCCGACACTTCCACACCAGGATCAACCCGGTTCAGAAAATCCCGGGCGAGATCAAACGCCTCTCCAGGTGTAACCCGAAACTCAGCTTTGATATTATCAGATGAATAGTTTTCATTAAACATACCATCCATCATACTAAAACCACCTGTACCGCTCATCATGCCAGATCCCATCATACCGGACCCCATCATGCCGTATTTAAGATTCCACATCATATTGGGTCCGAATTCAGGAAATGCGGTTCTGGTCCGGGGATCCACCAGCAGCTCAAAAGCGCCGATACCGGTGCTTTCCTCGACAATGATCGCATAGGCGTTGTTGTCGAAGATCATGATCTCTTCGATCACCAGGTCTTCATTATTGAACCGGTCAAGGTAAGATTCAACAGCTTCGCGGGTATCCTCCACCGATAGGGATTCTCCACTGCTAAGCCCGTCGAAGCCTCCCATCATGAAATTACCCCCATCAAAACCATTCATCATGCCGTAACCGGCTGATCCCCCCATCATCCCACGGCCCATGCCAAAACCGAATCTCGAATCCTGATTGATATCACCCATCATATTCGAGTAAAAAGATCCGCCCCCAGACCAGGCCGTCCCGCGGCCAAACTGGTATCCTGTCCAGACCAGGGCAACAGAGCCAACCAGGATGATGATAACAATAAGTGAAACACGTACTACTTTATTCATAATCTATACCCTCCAAAAAACTATCTGATTTGCCACAAATTTGTGGTTGTTTTCTTGTTCCAGTATATCGATAGTATTTGAAGGCCGTTTAAAGCCAGATTAAAGATTTTGTAAAGAAAATTTTCCCGTTTCTTCAACGACAATGGAGTCATAATCCCACTGGGGAGGAACGCCCATTTTGAGATTGGTGATCAATCGGGAAAAAGCTAGAAATTTGTCGGGGATTTACAATTCAGTGAAATCTAGATACTTTTTGTTTTGCGTCAGTATTGCAGAAAGGCATTTTGGAAAATATACACCAACTGCGATTTTTTATGTAATACAGATTATGAATAGACCAAATAGTGAACAAAATAAACAAGAACTGAGCGAACCAGAAAAACCCTACAGATACCTCGCAGTGTAAGACCCCCACTTATCTAAGTCATAATAAGCAATAATGCCTATCCCCGAATCTTCTATCTTGTGTTACTCTGATAGTCAAGTCTTCTTAAAAGAAAGCTCCTATTTAGTTGAAATACTCAAGGTCCTCATGAACAGACAGCAGACCTGTACCTGTACCAGCTCTACCTCTCTGTGTTTGCCCACAGCAGAGGCAGTATGGGTATTCGAGTCTTGTCTGGTGTAACAACTTAGGTCATCTTTACTAGGTCTACGCCCATAATAGACCGCTCGATACCTACTCATTCGAGCGGTTTTATTCATTTAATGGTAAGAAATTTTAATCAGTAAGAAGGAGAATTGTGATGAGCAACTTACAATATAACCCTAATGATCTTCAAGTTTATGACAACATCCTGCAAACTATCGGCCGGACGCCATTAGTGCGCCTCAACAACATTGGAAAAGACCTTGCCTGCGCTTTATATGCCAAAGTGGAATTCTTTAATCCCGGGGGGTCAGTAAAAGACCGCATTGGTCTAAATATAATTGAGGAGGCTGAACGCAGTGGACGTCTGCAGCCCGGAGGAACAGTGGTTGAGGCCACATCTGGTAATACGGGGGTTGGATTAGCCATCGCCTGCGCAATCAAAGGGTATAGTTCCGTTTTTGTCATACCCGATAAGATGAGCCATGAAAAAATCCAGCTGCTTAGAGCTTACGGAGCTAAAGTTCTCGTCACGCCCACTTCAGTAGCACCTGAGGATCCCAAATCCTATTACAGCGTGGCTGATCGCATGGTGGCAGAAACACCCAACGCCATCCTGGCTAACCAGTATCACAACCTCGAAAACCCACGAAGTCACTACCGGACAACTGGTCCCGAAATATGGGAACAAACTCAGGGGAAGGTGACGGATGTGGTTTTAAGCATGGGCACGGGTGGAACTATTTCCGGCGTGGGTCGTTACTTAAAGGAACAAAATCCGGATATCCAGATAATCGGTGTCGATCCGGAGGGCTCCCTCCTGCAAGTTACGTGGCAAGCAGGTGAAGTTCCCATAGATGCGGATGTGTTCCCCTACAAAGTCGAAGGTATCGGTGAGGACTTTCTTCCAACTACGCTAGATCTCTCAGTTATAGATCGAGTGCTATCTGTAAATGATAAAGAATCCTTTTTGTGGACGAGAAAAATTGTTAAAGAAGAAGGTATTTTCTGCGGCGGATCTTCAGGATCAGCGGTAGCCGGTTCGGTGAAGTATGCCCGGAACCTTCCTGAGGATCGTCTGGTAGTGGTACTCTTGCCCGACTCTGGTTCTCGTTACCTGTCGAAAATCTTCAATGACAAATGGATGCGGGAAAACGGCTTTCTAGAAACAACCTGGAACGAAATATCTTTAGGAGAGGTATTGGCAGACAAAGCCATTCCTGGATTAATTACAGCATATCTGAATGACCCTATGACCGTTGTCATCAAGGAAATGAAAGAATACGACATTTCCCAGATGCCCATCCTAAATGAAGGAGGAAAGATCACCGGGATGGTTACAGAGGTGGATCTCTTAGAGCACATGGTTTCAGGAGAACACGATCATACTCCCAACGAAACCGTCGCATCTATCGTCCGGCCTGAACCCCCTTCATATCCTGTCGACACACCAGTAGAAGCTGTAATTCCCGATTTAATGGAAGGCTCTGTGATCTTAGTCTCAGATTCAACAAACCCAATTGGAATCCTGACGAAAATCGATGTTTTAGACATAGTTTCGCAAGACATTTAAGTTGGAGTATTCAGAGAAGAAAATTTAATGCCCGAAAGGTTATAGATCTTTCGGGCATTTTGTTACTTACCAGCCATACTCAGAAAATGAGGAAAAAGATCCAATTCCTATTCTGTTGCTAAAGATTGTTCCAAGTCAGCGATCAAATCGTCAATGTGTTCCAGTCCTACAGAAAGACGAACTAAACCCGGATCCACTGCCAAGGGGGAATCCGCTGTGGATGCATGGGTCATAATAGCAGGAACCTCAATTAAAGACTCCACACCTCCCAGTGATTCAGCAAGTTTAAAAATTTTTGTTGATTCAGCAACTTGCTTTGCTCCTTCTTCCCCACCCATGAGCACAAAAGAAACCATCCCTCCGCCATTGCGCATTTGGCGTTGAGCCAGTTTGCTTTGAGGGTGCGAGGAATGAAAGGGATAGAACACCTTTGTTACTCGAGGATGTGTGTGTAGAAAATCCGTGACTTTGGCAGCGTTCTCGGCGTGGCGGTCCATCCGGACAGGGAGTGTCTTGATCCCCCTTAAGGCAAGGAAACAATCCATCGGCCCCGGTATCGCTCCAGCAGCATTCTGCAAAAAGGACAGACGTTCGTGGATTGCCCGATTCTTGGATACAATTGCGCCTCCGACTATATCGGAATGTCCGCCCAAATATTTTGTTGTGGAATGCACAACCACATCCGCACCCATCGCTAGCGGTTGTTGGAGGTAAGGTGTTGCAAACGTGTTATCAACCACAACTGAAATTCCCGGAGCGTAATCATGAACCACCTCAGAAAGAACCTCAATATCACTGATATTAAGGAGGGGATTAGTGGGTGTTTCCAGCCAGACTTGCTTTGTATTCGGTTTGAGGCTGGATACCACTTGGTCTATTTCAGTTGTATTCACATAAGAGAAATCAATATTAAAACGGCGATATTCACTCTCAAATAAACGGTAGGTGCCCCCGTAAACATCATTTCCAACCAGGACATGATCTCCGGGTTCTAAAATACGGATCAGCGTATCGATGGCTGCCATCCCAGAAGAAAAAGCCAACCCGAACTCGCTTCCCTCCAAATCAGCTAGGCAATTTTCCAGGACTGAGCGCGTAGGATTTCCTGTCCGGGAATATTCAAATCCCCGATGTTGGCCAACGGCATCCTGTTGGTAAGTCGAGGTTTGATAGATGGGGGTCATCACTGCACCTGTTAGAGGATCAGATTGTTGACCGCTATGAATGGACTTGGTTTCAAATTTCATCATCTTTCATACAACCTTTTTTGTTAATGATCTACTTTCGTGTTGATTTTACTTTTTTGGTTTTACGAGATATTTTATAAGTCTTTGGGGCTGCATCTCCAAATGGGAGTCGGATCACATCGTATTTATCCAACAGAATAACGATTCCTGCAATCACCATCAATCCCGCGGCGATGCGTGAGTAGCTTATGACTGTGCCTGAAATCAGGGGTTGATCAGGTCGGAAGAACTCAATTAGTTCCCGTCCAATACCTTCCAACACTAGCCATCCAGCGAAGATTGAGCCCGGTTTTACTCTTTTGCGAAATTCAAAGGCGATCCATAACAACAATCCTGCTGCAAGGAAATTCCACAGCATTTCATATGCAAAAGCTGGATGAAATCTGGTCGTTTCAATAGGAAAAAGGGCCAGATTATTCCAGGGAGCCAGACGATGTGCCGCATCAATAGAAATACCCCATGGTAATTCTGTTGGTGGTCCATAGAGCTCTTGATTAATAAAATTCGCTGGTCGAACCAATGCTTGTCCGATGAACAACGCCGGTGCCGCAGCATCAAGAATTATACGATAGTCCAAACCGTGTTTCCGCACATATAACAATCCTGCAACCCCACCGAATAATACAGCTCCATAGAAATGCAATCCACCTTCAGGCAGATTCAGGATTCTAAGAGGTTGGTCTAAATAATACCTGTTTCCACCTAACGTCTCGTTGACAACATACCACAATCGGGCTCCAGCGATACCGGCGGGAACCCCCCAGACAAGCAAATCCCAGACATGATCCGGGTTTTCTCCACGTTGACGGACTCCCCAACTAGCAATTACGCTAGCAATAATGATTCCCGCAGCCATGATCACCCCATACCAATGGAGGGATATATTCGTTCCGGGGATAGTAAAGATGATTGGATTCATTAATAACTCCTCTTCTTTCTAACTAATAGTTAAGAAATTTATACTCCAGGATATCTTCCCTGGGTTAACTATTAATCCAGGAAAAGGCGGTTGGTTTACTTTGTATTACACTTCACCACAATGTTTTAGAGTGGTTGCTGGCCTCTAGACACCACAGCTATTTCGGCTGCCAGGAGCCTGCTCAAGCAAACCGTTGGCTACCAGGTATTGATGGACCTTGCCAAAACCTGTTCCTGACGAGAAGTCACCGCTGACCACTTTCCGAGAGTCGACTTTCGAAAACTCTTGACCATCAATAGCATTAAAATAAATCGCCAATTCAATATATTGTTGGGGATACCAGAAAGCATTAGCGTATTTAGCAGCATCATATAGTTCGGTCTCGCTGGCATTTTCCGAGGCCAGCAGAGTCAATAGGCCCAACATTGCCATCCCATGATTGCAATCAGGAAAGTAGGTAGAATTGTTACAGCAAGGCCGATAGACATTCTGAGTTACCTTTTCTAATTTGGCTTGCTGCTCAGAAGTGAGCACAATGAGAGGTGTGCTGGCAAAAAGATCTGTGGCTGGTTTCGCACCAATCGTCCAGCCGCCTGTTGAGGCAAATCGTCCCACCTCTTCCGGTCCATATTGCATCATCGCCCCCTCAGTAAGGATGGGGTTTTCGTTAATAAGTCCCAGAGCCCAGAAATAATTCAATAAGAAATAAGCATTTTCACGGTTAAAAACTATTTGCGCATCACTGCCCTGTGTCAAGATCTCTTTTTGGGCATCGCTCAATGGCAGCCCAGCACTCTCGTAAACCTGTAAAAATTTATCGTAGTCAATCACTCCTGACTTTACCATGGCTGGACCTAAATCTCCGTATGTGGCTGAGAGCTTGTGTCCTTTAGTTGGATTGACCTGGCGCAATAGATCGGCGGCAGTTTGGGGCTTATTAGTTTGTAGAAGCTCAGTTTCCCAGAGCAAGTAACCGCTCCCCAAACCGAAGGCAAAAATGATTAGGAATATTAATAGTTGGAGAAATCCCAATTTGGGCTTTTTTCCCACCAGAGAATCAGGCATCTTTGTTTCTATAACATTGCCTCCGGTTAACTCTGGCGGTGCAGCAATGTTCGACGGTTCATCAGTGTGATTATCAATCATGATCTGGTTCCTTTGTGGGGTAAAGAAGTGGAGGTCCCATCCAGACCTCCACTTGATTAAATACTGACGTTTCTAATGGTGCTCATGATGCTCGTGACCAGCATGGTCAGTTAGATATTTCTCTGGCTCCTTATCGAAGGATGCCTTGCAGCCTGGAGCACAGAAGTAGTAGGTTTCACCCTTATACTCAGAGGTAGCTGCTGCGGAACTTTCATCGACTTCCATTTTGCAAACAGGATCAATAGCCATTTTGAACTCCTTTGAAATAGATTCTTTTTCATTAGAAATTGACTCTCCGTACATGCCTTTTAGCTCGCGCTGCCAAACTTATACCTATCAAGCTATCTGTCCTGATCCGACAGTTAAACGATCTACACTCTTTGTCGAGCCTGGTTAGCCAGGGTTGGCTCCACTGTATACTGATCATCATTTTCAGTGGATTTCTGACGGTAATCAGGGCGGATGTCAATCTTGCGCAGACGGTTGGCATTGCTGACTACAGTAATGGATGAGGTTGCCATGGCAATCTCGGCCAGCACGGGGTGCATCCAGCCAATCACCGCCAGGGGGATCATAGCAACATTGTAGAAGAAAGCCCAGAACAGGTTTTGTTTAATCTTCTTGAAAGTCTCCCGGCTGAGGTTTATGGCTTCGATCACGCCGGTCAGCTCACCGCGCACCAGGGTGATATCACTGGCTTCGATGGCAATGTCGGTACCGGTACCGATGGCCAAACCTACATTGGCTTGTGTCAGAGCAGGAGCATCGTTGATGCCATCGCCCACAAAAGCCACGATCCCAAATTGCTGCTGCAGCTTCTTCACCTCGTCTACTTTCCCGTCGGGCAGCACTTCCGCCAGGATATGATCGATACCGACCACTTGAGCGATAGCCTTCGCCGTACGCTGGTTGTCGCCGGTGATCATCGCTGTCTGGATGCCCATCTGGTGCAAGGCGTTGATTGCCAGGGAAGAGTCCTCTTTCAGTGTGTCGGCTACTGCCACGATACCAGCCAGATTTCCATCCACAGCCACCAACATCGCGGTTTTGGCTTCATTCTCAAGCTTCACGAGGTCATCTTCCAGTACAGACGGGTCTATGTCGTTCTCTTTCATCAGCCGCCTGGACCCCACCAGTACAATCTTGTCATTCACTGTGGCGATTACCCCTTTGCCGCGCACAGCTCCAAATTTCTCGGGATCAACAAGGTCCAATCCCTTGTTTTCTGCCCATACGACCATGGCCCGTCCTAACGGATGTTCAGACCCTCGTTCAACAGAAGCAGCATATCGGAGTAATCCATCCTCAGTCCCATTCTCTATCCATTGATCACTGGTTACCACATCAGTGACTTCTGGCTTGCCTTTGGTAATGGTCCCGGTCTTATCAAAAATCACAATTTTCACGTCTTTGATAGATTGGATGGCAGCACCTGACCGGATCAGTATGCCGTTTTCAGCGCCCATACCGCTTCCAACCATCAGTGCTGTGGGAGTTGCCAGACCTAAGGCGCAGGGGCAGGCAATCACCAATACCGCTACCATTGAAACGATCGCCAATGTGAGAACCCCCAAACTCGGGTCAACCCAGGGCAGAAAGGTTCCCAATTCAACCAGCGGCTGCATCACTCTGGGTAACACAACCCAGGCTAGCACAGTCAACACAGTGATACCAATCACCACCGGCACAAAGATCCCGGTAACTTTATCAGCGAATTCCTGAATGGGCACCTTGGATCCCTGGCACTCGTCTACCAGTTTAATCACCTGGGAAAGGAAAGTGTCCTTACCGATCTTGGTGGCTTCTACTTTAAGCAAACCCTCCTGGTTGACAGTGGCGCCGATGACTTCATCACCCGGGTGTTTATTGACCGGCATCGATTCGCCGGTAGCCATCGATTCGTCTACAGCACTTTCTCCACTGCGTACCAAACCGTCTGTAGGAATTTTCTCGCCTGGCCGCACTACCATCAAGTCACCAACCTGAACTTCATCGATGGGCATTTCTACTTCACGACCATCACGCTCAATCCGGGCTGTCTTGGCACCGAGCTCAAGCAGTTTCCGGATAGCTTGAGAAGCCCGTCCTTTAGCGCTCTCTTCGATATACCGGCCAGTCAAGTGGAAGGCCATGATCATGGCGGCAACACCCGCATAATTTGCAACCGGAGTGAAGAACCAGGCCGGGCCAGTCAGAAGCGAGACTCCTGTTCCTAATGCGATCAGGGTATCCATATTAGCGTGTTTGTGAGTGACGGCTGCCCAGGCGCCGCGGTAAGTCGGCCAGCCCACCCAGAAGAGGACCGGCAAAGCCAGTATGATCATGCCCAAATTAAATATCGTCTCATTGGGCCAGACAATACCAAAGAACATTTCAGCAAACATCCACAAGATGATGGGAAGCGTGAATGCCCAGGCCACGCGCACACGAAAAAGGGACTCTGCCATTTTGCGTTCTTCCTGATCGACTTCGTCTTCACCTTCAATAGATTCCATTTCTAGTACTTTATATCCAGTATCAGCCACGGCTTTTATTAGATCATCCCGGCTGGTGATGCTTGGGATATACTTGACGGTTGCCCGTTCTGTAGCCAGGTTGACAGAAGCGCTGACCACTCCCTGGGTGTCCGCTAATCCACCCTCTACGTGAGCGACACAGGAGGCACAGGTCATACCTCCAATAGGTAGGTTAATTGTTTCTGAGGGAACGTCATACCCAGAGTCGCGCACAGCTTGAACAAGAACTCCCGGGTCAACATCGCTGCCATCGTATTTGATAGTCGCACGTTCGGTGGCCAGGTTTACTGTTGCTTTTTTTACTCCGGGAATTTCATTTAAAGACTTTTCGACATGTGCAACACAAGAGGCACAGGTCATCCCGGAAATTGGCAGGTTTGTTTCTTTGATTTTTGTTGACATATTTATTCCTTTTAATATGATTTATTTTTGACTAACTGACCAGTTGTACAACTCCAGGAGAGAATCCAAAGCTTGCTGGCTTTCTTCTGGAGAATCGCTCGTCACTAAAATCCTCAAACATTCCTCAATATATTCTCCATGAATCATCTTTGATACTGCCTTTAACGCTCCCTGTACAGCGCGCAATTGATGGAGAACAATTCGGCTCGGAATCTGGGATTCCACCATGCCGTTGACAGCTCGAAGGTGTCCTTCAGCTGAACTCAGCCGGGCAATAACGGATGAATAAATATCAGATTGCATTTGTCTCCCAATTCAACAACAGAAGCGAATCCTCGATCTTTTCAAACGCGTGCTGTATTGTTCTTTTTAATTGTTGACCAGGGTAGTTGTTGGGCGAATCGATCAGGTCAACATCGGTTTTACCGTGATGAGTATGAAGCACAATTGAAGCTGGAGAAGCTTCATTGCTAAAAACTAACAGGACAACCATTTGGCAGCCACATGTGGAATCACCGTTGTGTGGACAGCTCAGATCCGTAAACGAAGCGCAAGCTGATTGCAGGTCGAAATCACGAATAGTCCACAGCCCATGATATGATAACCGCCGGGTTAAGTGTGCAATAGTGGTTTCACAGTCCATATCTAGCGTTGAGAATTGAGGATCCATTGACATAATCTTGCTCCATTGCCTCCAGTATAGAAGATTTTCGCCGAATAAAAAAGCGCCCTTTATCGCATATAGGCATAGGCATTATTACCTATGCACATAAATGAGCAGTATTCTTCATATTGAGACATTGGAAAAATAGATAGATATCCAAACCGCCACTTGGCGGATATATTCATTACCATTTTCCCTCATGACACTTATTACTAACAAATTCTATAAGCAAGATTGCTTATAGTTGAGCAAGTATACTGTCGCATTTCAAATGAACGAAAATCATTTATAATGAGCTTATCTTCTCAATTTTTCGAGTGTAATCCCTCCAAGTTAGAAATATTCATGGAGAATGACTATGAACGCATCTTTTACCCGCCGCCATTTGTTCTACGAAAAAGGCAAACTAGTAGTAAGTGTGGCCGGGGTCGCCTCGGCCTTAACCTTAATTCTTTTGTTAATGGGTTTCCGGGCGGGTTTATACGCCACTTTGACTGCTTTTGTGGATAATATTGGCGTGGATTTGATTGTCGCTCAGAGCGGCGTCCAGGGGATGTTCTCATCCAATTCGGCTGTGCCATTGGATCTGCACGAACGGATCGCAGGGGTTGCCGATGCTGCCGAAGCTGGCCATATCTTGATGGCTGACTTAATCTTCACCCAGAATGAGACCAAAACCCCTGTGTTGTTAGTTGGATACGATCCAGCCACAAACTTTGGCAACCCCTGGAAAATTGGAAGTGGTCGGACGATCAAAGAAAATAATGAGGTCGTCTTGGATACTTGGTTAGCCCAACGAGCTGGACTGATCATAGGGGATCCAGTCAACTTACTTGGCCAGCAGTTTACTTTGGTCGGATTATCACAGGAAACGTCATCTTGGATGAGCCCCTATATATTTGTCAGCCTGGATGCAGCTGAGGATATACTGGGACTTTCAGGTATCGTAAGTTACCACATGATCCGTTTACCAGAGGGTACTGATCCGGAAGCTGCTTCCCTTGCCATCGAGGCCGAGATCCCCGGTGTCAACGCGATGTTACCAGATGATATCGCAGAAGCTGATCGCCGCATTCTTGCAAATATTATGGATTCTCCCATCAATGTTATGTTAGGTATCGGTTTTGTTATTGGCGTGGCAGTGACGGGATTAACCTCGTATACGGCTGTCATTGATAACACGAGAGATTACGGAATACTCAAAGCCCTTGGAGCAAGTGGAATCCGGTTGGTCAGAATTGTAATTATCGATACTTTTTATAGAGCAGCTTTGGGTTATATCTTCGGAACTTTACTGGCCATTCTAGCAGCCAATTTTATTATGGCAACTTGGCCACAATTCAATATATTGCTTGAACCTCAAACTGTGGGGCTAGCAGGGTTATTAACTTTACTCATGAGCATGTTTTCTGCAGTATTACCCATCCAGCGATTGAATCAAATTGATCCGGTGATGGTTTTTAAGTCTTGACAAGGAGAGTTAATTGATAAAGCTCGGTTGGCGTAATCTTATATTTGAGCGCACTCGGCTCGCCATCAGTGTGAGTGGGGTTTCCCTTGCTGTCTTGTTGATATTGGTCATGTCCGGGGTCTTTGCAGGCTCGGAAGAACATGCGGTAGCTTATATCAAAAACCAACCCGCTTCCCTTTGGATGATGCAGTCTGGCGTAGCCAATATGCATATGTCATCTTCTACTCTTTCAGCCGATGCGCTGGAAAAAGTCAAAGCTGTACCTGGGGTGCAGGAAGCCGTCGGTTTATTATACGCCAACGCAGGTGTGGATGTTGGTGACACGTTAATTTATAGTTATATCTTCGCAGTTGAGGATGATGTTCCCTTTGGTGGGCCCTGGGAAATGGCTGAAGGGGCCACCAATCTGGAATGGGATGAGGTCATCATCGATCAAGATTTGGCTGCCCGTTATGATCTGAGTCTGGGCGATAAGGTCAATGTTCTCGGTACAGACTTGAAGATTGCTGGACTCAGCAAAGGCACTTTCGGTATTGCCACCAGCATCAGTTTTATCAACAAAGAGCTGCTAGCTGGCATGATGGGAATCTCGCCCCAGGCTGCCAGTTACATCCTCATTCAGCCTGAACCAGGCCTGAACCTTGACATCCTATCCGACAGACTTTTTGATGCCATTCCAGAAATTAATGTGATGACACAGGCCGATTTCGCAGCCAGCGATCAGGAAATGATCCGCCAGATGGGAGCCGATATCATCAAAGCGATGAACACGGTTTCATATGTGGTCGGGCTCCTGGTAATCGGGCTGACAATTTATACAGCTACCCTTGAACGGGCCAGAGAATATGGAATGCTGAAGGCAATAGGTGCAAATTTTACCAACCTAATGGAGGTGGTTTTCGTACAGGCTTACATCAGTTCAGGCCTGGGTTTTATCACCGGCGTGGGTTTAACTTACATCGTAGCCAATCTAGTCAGCAGGCTGATGCCAGAGATGTTAATATTGATCCGGTCAGAAGACATATTTCAACAAATCCCTATTTTAATAGGAATTACGGCCTTAGCAGCCTTATTACCTCTGGGCAGAGTTGCTCGTCTGGACCCGATGGTCGTTTTTAAAAACTAGGGTGAATCACTCAATTAAAGGAAATTAGAAAATGGAAAACGTGCTCGAGCTCAACAATGTCAGCAAAATTTACGGGAGTGGTCATACCGCGGTAATTGCTGCAAAAAACATCGATTTTATAGTTAAAGCAGGTGAGATAGTCTTGATCATGGGACCGTCTGGCAGCGGTAAAACTACTATGTTAAGTATGGCAGGTTTACTTCTCAAGCCAACCGAAGGCGAGATCCGTGTTGGCAACCAGATCATCAATGACCTGAACCAGCGCCAGTTAGCCTCATTGCGTTTGGGAAAATTAGGATTTGTGTTTCAGTCCTACAATCTCTTAAGTGCCCTCAGCGCAAGAGAAAATATCGAATTGGTGCTGAATATGGCCGGAGTTCGTGGAAAAACCGCCAATAAACGAGCGGTTGAATTGCTCGAGATGTTGGGATTGGGTCACCGCCTTGATCATAACCCGGCAGATTTATCAGGTGGTGAGAAACAACGCGTGGCCATCGCCCGAGCATTAGCCAATGATCCTCCTCTTATCCTGGCAGATGAGCCCACCGGAAACCTTGATAGCGTAACCGGACAAGAAGTCATGGAGTTGCTCTGCTGTGGTTTGGGTCGGGATCAGGGCCGTGCCATTGTCATAGTTACCCATGACCATCGCCTAAAAGCCATCGCAGATCGAGTATTGTGGCTTGAAGACGGTCAGTTGACAAATGAGCCAGATGAGAAGGTTTACAATAATTTTGTTCAATAGAGTTAAAAGAAAACTTCTAGATTAAACTTCGATGATATATTCTCCCATCTTTATTAGTGGGTTGGTGCCTTAATAGCGCTGTCGGCATCGAGGGAACATTTTCCGGATGAATGACGCAGAAAACTAAAACACCACACTTGCCCAATTAACCCATCCTGGAATTCGCGTTTGACAATGAGCTTCAGGACTTATCGCCCTGCGCCCAGGTTTAATCACAGTGCACCAAACGGGTGAAATTATTTAGCGTAATCCTCTATAGGCGAAATTGCCTATAGAGGATTACGCTAAATAGCTCTGAGCGCCTTCTTTTCACAAGGCTATACTGTGTTGGCACGAAATGTGTCTTATGGCTAATAAAAACGGAGATGATATATGGCAAATACAAGAGAAAGGATCAAAGAACGACGTCGGAAAAAACAGCAGCGTAACACTTTAGTCACGATAATTATTGTCAGCTTACTTCTGGTCTCTGCAGGGATCTTGATTGGCAAATCCGCTTTGGAAAGAAAAGCCGATATGTCCTTAATTGAAGTTAGCGGTCAGCCCAGTTTGAAAGTAGATCAGGAGCTGATCGATTATGGTGATGTCAAGTTTAATACAAATAAGTCCTTTGCGATAAGATTGACCAACGTTGGGGACGAGAAATTGATTATCAGCGAAACTCCTTATATTGAAGTAAAAGAAGGTTGTTGACCACCCTCCTTAACCATCGGTTCGATGGTACTAAAACCAGGTCAGAGTGTAACCCTGAAATCCAGCACGTTCACGATGCATGCAGGCATGGACGGTCCGCATGATTTCCAGGTTCATATCAAGAGTAATGATCCGGACCAACCGGACAAAACTGTGACCGTGTTATCCAACTGGATCCCGTAAGTTATCCGGTAGTAATCAACGAAGAACATGAAGCCAATCTTGGGTTTGTTATCGATAGTGCGCGTATATGCCACAGGTTATTTTTTGGTTATGGTCGCTGCCCTGATGAACCCGGGAAGCTGCGCTGGCGCAGGAGGGAAAAACCGCGGTTCCTTATTATCTAATTCAAGAGGTGATTCAACCTGGGAGAGGTCTATTCTATCGGGCATTCCGATAAAAAACTGCAAATATAGCATGGACTTATTGGCCCAACTCAATCTCATCACCAGCCAGTCGAAATGCTAGCTGGATTGTACGTTATTGCCCAATTGGGGAGAGAATAAAGTCACACATTAACAGGATGAGTTAGCCAGCGGGAAAGCTGCCTGGAACAAAATGCACGAAGAGGAGAAAATCCAAGGGTAAAGGTTGTTGAGAATAATCTGTGAGCTACTTAGTCTGCTGTCCAGGAGAAATCCTTCAATTGTTTGTGGGGATGAATTTAATGACAGCTCATCTCCTGTTGGATTACCAACAGTTATCGACCAAATTGAGATTGTTCTTTTCCCAAAGCACAGAGGAGAACCATGGAGATTATGTTTATAACGCAACCGGGTTTGCGATCAGGGGTTCAATTGCAGATCGCAATCTGAATTTCTTCCCGATCAAATACTGCTTCAGAATGCTACAAGGGATGCACTCTCAAGTGTAACCGGGTGCCTATCACCTAGCCTGGAAGGTGAGTATCTAGATGGCACGTTTTTGATTTCACACAATCCGTATCAGTGAACAGCACTTCATTTACTTACTATCCATTATTGATGTTTGCCTTGCTGAGGGCGTTTCCTTGATTACCTACCATAAGTTCGCTCGACGGGAAAGAAACTTAGTGACCTTCCTTGTATTTTCTGTTTCGCGCAACTTTTTTGTGGTGAATTTATGGTTGGGAGAATACTGCACCTGTAAACAGGCTTTCTAGCCTATCCCCCAACCCGTAATTGCACCTACTTAGCCCTAAGCCAAAGTGCGCTTTCTCTTATTTAATTAATCAATTATATTTAAATCATCAGAAAAATCTAATGGTAATCTATATCCTGTTCACCTAAAGCTTGGTTTGCTATTTGACCTGGTAGAAGACCTGGAGATCTGGGTAAATGAAGATGCGCCGTTATTTCCAAGAAACAAAAAGGAGAAATGATCATGTTAAAAGACCCTGTTTGCGGAAAACGAATGAATCGTGGTAAGCCTTATTCTATTGTAAATTATGAAGGTGTAGCTTATTCCCTGTGTTGTGCCCGATGTCAAGCCGAGTTTGAAAGCATGCCAAAAAATTATGCCTTGCCCGAGCTGGGTAGAAGAGTGAAAAATAAGAAACGTTTACCCCACCGCCGACAATAGGCTGAATGCCTCTAGGCCGGGAACCTGCGACCTGAGATTGAACTCTTATATGTGCCTGTAGTCCATTTGGATTGTTTGACGGCATCAATTAAACAAAGGCAGAAAACATGAAACCCCAATTGTCTTTCCTCGGAGCTGCGGGAACCGTAACCGGATCACGTCACCTCCTTCAAATTAATGGTAAGTATTATCTGGTGGACTGCGGGTTGTTCCAGGGAGGGCGGAAGCTCAAAAAGAAGAACTGGGACCCGTTCCCTATCTCGCCTGACCAGATCGAAGCCATCTTCATCACACACGCCCATATTGATCACACCGGTTACTTACCGCGCCTTGTTCGGGATGGTTATCACGGACCTGTCTTCGCTTCCGAGGCAACTTGTTCCCTGCTCAAAATCCTGCTCCCAGATTCCGCTCACTTGCACGAGCAGGATGCATTCTATGCTAATAAAAAAGGCTACAGCCGTCACAATCCCGCACTTCCACTGTATACAGCGCGTGATGCAGAGCAAACGCTGGCTCTGCTCCGAGCAGTTTCTATCGGCAATCCTCTTCATCTGGATGATCTCACGCTCACATGGTGGTCAGCCGGTCATATTCTAGGTTCTTCCTGGTTGCAGGTACAAATTCCAGGGTCATCTGGAGATCGCACAATTGTTTTTTCTGGTGATTTGGGACGGTATGGACAGGAAGTAATGGCCGATCCTCATCCCGGGAAGAATACTGATTACCTGGTGGTAGAATCAACCTATGGAGGTCGCCTGCACGACGAAACTCCAATCCAGGCCGCACTGGAACAACTCATCCAGAGGGTCGCAGCTCGAAAAGGCGTGATGCTCATCCCTGCCTTTGCGGTTGGACGAACACAACAAGTCCTTTATCATCTCCGCCAATTAGAAAACAGCAAGCGCATTCCTAAGATCCCGGTCTATATCGACAGCCCAATGGCTGTTAAAGTCAGTCACATCTATTGTCGTTTTGGTGATGACCACAACCTGGATATTAATTTACTCATGGATGAACAACAATGCCCTCTGCGTTGCGAAGAAACCAATTTTGTGACAAGTGTTGAGGAATCAAAACGTCTAAATCGGATGTCCGGCCCAGCTGTGGTCATCTCAGCCAGCGGTATGTGTACCGGTGGTCGCATTTTACATCACCTCAAATGGCGGCTGCCTGATAAGCGAAACGCTGTACTCTTCGTCGGCTACCAGGCAGAAGGCAGCCGTGGGAAGCGACTACTCGAAGGGGTTGAAAAGATAAAAATCCACGGAGAATACATCCCCGTCAGAGCGCAAATCTCCCGCGTGGATGCCCTTAGTGGTCATGCCGACGAGAATGGAATATTGCGCTGGTTGAGTACGTTCCAAAACTCCCCGGCCCGGACATTCCTGGTGCACGGTGAAGTAAAGTCTGCTCAAGCTCTCCAGTCCGCCATTGGAGAAAAATTAGGATGGAAAACTACCATCCCCGTCATAGGCGACCAATGGACTCTCAATTAGAAATTTTTATAATAAAGGAGATTTTATGAGTAATAATAGCAAAATCCGGGTAGCAGTGAACGGCTATGGCGTCATCGGAAAACGGGTAGCCGATGCCGTGCGTTTGCAGCCTGACATGGAACTGGTTGGTGTTGCCGACGTGGTAAGTGATTACCGAGTTCTGACGGGTAACGTGTTGGGGCTGCCGATTTTTGCAGCCCTGCCTGAAAAAGTCCCCCAAATGACCGAGGCTGGCATTTCTGTGGTTGGAACACTGGACGACCTATTGAAACAAATCGATGTAATTGTAGACTGCACGCCAAAAGGGATCGGTGCCAAAAACCTGGAACACTACCGATCTGCCAAGGTAAAGGCTGTTTACCAGGGAGGGGAAAGTCACGACTTGACCGGCCACTCTTTTGTCGCGCAGGCAAATTACGAATCAACTTTGGGGCGCGACACCACCCGAATCGTTTCCTGCAACACAACAAGCACTGTTCGCACTTTGCTGGCACTTCGTCAGGCTGGATTATTGAAAAAAGCCCGCGGCGTGTTGATACGTCGCGCCACTGATCCTTGGGAATCAGACCACAGCGGCATTATGAACACCGTTGTGCCTGAGCCCCACATCCCCAGCCATCAGGGTCCAGATGCCCAAACAGTTGTCCCTGATCTGGACGTGGTAACGATTGCCGTCAAAGCTTCCCATACGCAAACCCACAATCATTACTGGATAGTGGAAATGACTCGTCAGGCCAGTCGGGAAGAAGTATTAGACGCTTTTCGCAGTGCGCCGCGTATCGCCTTCATTCGCATGAAGGACGGCGTGGTAGCCTTGAATAGCACCATCGAGATGATGAAGGATCTGGGGCGCCCGCGCGGCGATATGTGGGAAGTAGCCTTGTGGGAAGATGTGCTCACTGTCAACGGCAACGAACTATACTATACCTACCAGGTGTATAACGAAGCCATCGTTGTCCCTGAAAACGTGGACGCGATCCGCGCCCTGGCCGGTACTGTGCAAAACGGTGCTGAATCTATTCTTATGACAGATGAGGCTTTGGGAATGAAGAGCGATTTTTTAATCAGGTAAGCAGCTGGTCAATAGGTTATCCATGACCATCAACACCTCTGACTTGCGGGCGATATTTCGGGTTTTGAAGTGGTATGGCAATACTAGTGGTTACGGAAATGTGTTTCTATGCTCTAAATCAACAAGGGAACACCCTGATTTTTTTACTCAATGCAATATCTCTGTCATATGATAGGAAAGTATCAACCAAAAGGAGTTTTTGATGAATGCAAAATTGAGTTTCTGGCCGGCCTTCTGGGCGAGCGGTATCCTTGTTGCCCTTACTTTTACCCTTGATATGGTGTTCGGGATCTTATTTCCCAACTGGTGGGTGATGCAAAATTTCTGGGAAAAAATCTTGCCTGGTTTCACATTTATCACCTGGGGTAATTTTTTCCTGGGTCTGGTGGAAAGCTTCCTGTCCGGTGTTTACTTTGCAGTGATAGTTGTGCCAGTCTATAATTTCATTCTGGGACGGAGCAGCTCGAAGTAATAGAGAGCAGAATGCCCCTGGAGCATTGCTGACGATAGAGGAACATCATCAGTCTATCCGCTTTTTCCAATAAAGCCCGGGGCGAATTATGTGATTACGGGCTTTATTGTATTGTTGCAAAATCAAAGAATAAATACCCGAGAATATTACTGGTTAACCCCACTCGCAATATCAACCAAATGAGAGAAATTCCGGACTCTACTGGATGTATGTCATAAGCAAAATTGCTTATCGGTATTAGAGCTACATGGCCCATATTGCCCGAAGTTAAATCCGTTATTATAACGTATGACAATATTACTTTTGCCAGGAAGAAGTATTGGATGTCAGCTTTAAAAAGAACCCTCTGGGTCACACTCCAGGGATGGAATCAACGTGGCAGGTATGCTGTCTTTCCCTGCCAGTGTCGATGGACCGCCACTTCTGGAAAGCGTATCCAGAATAACAACCTCTATAATTGCTATCTATGCTCTTAAACGAATCTACGCTTGGGAAAGACAGCAGGCAAGTAAATATTTTTTCTTTTGCATTTCTAAGGAAGGATTGATATTTGAAATAGGGTTCTTATCAATTGAACAATCCATATGCTTTTCCAGGGCATTATCATACTCATAAAGAAATAAGCTTCTCGAAAAAACGGTTGAGAAAAATGGCAGAAAACAGTCCGAGTAATCAAAACAAGCGCAGTCTATCACGGCGTGACTTTTTAAAGCTTTCCTCTACAGGGATAGGGATGTTAGGTTTACAACCATGGAGACGCCTGTTCAGCCTGGGAGAGTTTCCCGCGGCAGAACGCCTTGGCCGCATCACTGTTGGTAAAGTTGATTTGAAAATCCGTCCGGATATTGACAGCAACACAGTCGGGGTTCTGTACCAGGATGCCGTCATTCCTTGGATCAATGAAACAGTGGGGTCAAACCCATTCCGGATTAATCAGCGCTGGATAGAAACACCTGATGGCTTTGTCTGGGCACCAGAAGTTCAACCGGTGAAAAATCAGCCAAACCTGCCCATCGATGAGCTCCCGGATACGAACCTGGGGCCTGGTATGTGGGTTGAAGTCAGCCTGCCCTATGTTGAACTCATCCAGGATAATCCTCCGGCTCGCGCTCCCTGGCTGATCAATAGGATCAATATCGGGATGGGTCCTCGCTGGTACTACAGCCAGATCGCCTGGGTTGATGCTATCAAGAAAGATTCCGAAGGGCAAACCTGGTACAGGTTGAATGAACGATACGGGTATGGTGATCTCTTCTGGGCCAAAGCAGAGGGGCTGCGACCGCTCACCCGGCAAGAGCTGACTCCCATCAACCCTGAAATAGAGAACAAGCGAATCCTGGTTGATGTTAACACCCAGACTTTGTCCTGTTTCGAGAATGACAGGGAAGTTTACTTCGCCAGGGTTTCAACAGGCGCCCTTTATAACTACGCCGGGGCCAGGGTCGATGCCTGGGGAACGCCGCTGGGGGCACACCGCATCTGGCGCAAAGCCGTTTCCCTTCCGCTCAGCGGCGGATCCGCCGCAGCAGGCTGGGATCTGCCTGCTGTGGGCTGGATTTCTCTCTTTGTAGGAAGCGGCGTTGCAATCCACTCCACCTACTGGCACAACAACTACGGGGTGCCTACCTCAAGAGGCTGCGTCAACTCCCGGCCAGACGATGCAAAATGGATCTTCCGCTGGACGCTGCCATCCATATCCTATGACCCAGGTGATATGACGGTCTCAATGCCGGGAGGAACTTTGATCGAGGTCATCGAAAGCTGAGCAGACTAATTCTCCGCACCCCCAGGCAAACTTCAGCTCTGTTTGATCTCAAGATATTTTTTCGTTTTTCTAAATAAAATATCAAGCTGGGGGAAGAAAAACCAGACCACACCAATCCCGAAAAGCAACCCGGTTAACAGTCGCATGGAAGAGTTAAAACTGCCCAGCTGCGTTCCAGAATAAAATTCTACGGGAAAGGCACTTCCTGTGATCGTTTGCAGCCAGATATTGGTGGACCGAAACCCGTTCCCGAGGCCGGCAAGGTCACTTATGATATGGGTTATTCCATCCAGGCCCATAGGGGCCAGAAACAACAAAAAGCCCCAAATCGATAGTGGTTTGATTTTACGGCGAAAGGGGTACCACAACCAACCTATGATCGGTATGCTGCCGTACATGGAAACCATGCGGTCCGACCAGGCTACTTTCCAGCCCAGTTGGGAATTTCCAATAAATTTTCCCAGCAGCAGCGGGTTGCTGGAATCCTGCCAGAGCTGGATCTTATCCAGAGAATAGGAGCTGTTTTGACCAAATAAAAAGAAAGATCGCTGCGGGTATTGATGACAGAGAAAGGAATAAAGGAAATAAATTCCGTTCGCTAATCCATCCAACCCGAGCTGTTTGAGGACTGGCGCCAAAAAAGGCAATCCTGCATAGAAACCGAATGACAGGCTGATGACCAGCATCCAATGATTGCTGATTACTGAGGTCAGCCAATCAGCAATTCTAGTGTTTTCTTTCATGGTTTCATTAACCGCAGCCATAAATTAAATCTCCCAGATCTGGTAGTTCCAATAGGAGCAGATTGTCCCTTGGATAACATGAAAAGCTGAATTAAATTCAATATCCGAAACCGCTGACTCGCAAGAATCAGGGAGTATTTGGTTCAGGAGCCTGATTGCGGTTTGTCTGAATAAATTCTTTTGCAGCTGATTCGTCAAAACTGGAAAATGTTTGCATTTGACCCCAGGAAGCCATCACCAGAGAAAAATCCATATCCGGCCAGGGAAATCCAATCAGCTTATATTCTTGAAAATCATCAATTGTAGTCCGAATCCGGGATTTTATCTCTGTACATTCAGATTTGTCCACTATTTCACAGTTGTACCAAAATATGATATATCCATGTTCCAGGTTATGAAGAAGATAACCTTCAGGATAGGGTACCTGAGTTATCGAATCGCCTTCTTCATAAAATCCTGCCGCAAGAGGGATGCCATAATGCCTGCCGGAAGTTGGCGGATTGGAACTGAATGGCCCCGGATCCTCTCCTTCTTCAATGTGTGCCGTGGCATCTTCGAGATGAAGGACTGTTTCCCCGGCAAGAGGTTTAACGTTATTCCAAATCACTAATCCTATAAATCCAAACACAACTACGGCTGTCCCGCCAATAATTAACGCGCTTTTCAATCTCTTAGCCCGGAGCTGTTCCTTGCGCCTCTTTTGCAACAAATCTCTTTTCATCCTTTCCTCTACTCCTTAGTAATATCCAGCGATTTTCCAATCATTCTTTCTGGTTACCAAACCATATTTAGAAATTATGCTCTGGGATATTCATTTTGGCATTGAGACCGGGATAGAATCTGTGTTTATTGACCAGTTCTTGATTTGCCACAGGCTGCTTACCAACAAAGCCAAACTGACCAACTGGGCAGCCCGAAAAGAACCGAACCAGATCAAGCTGTCTCCCCGAAAAGCTTCCAAAAACAACCGGGAAAACGAAGTGAGGGAAATAAAAAGAAGGAAATTCAACCCTGACCCTGGCTGTTTCAGGAGATGAAGCCTGACAATACCATAAATTCCCAGACCCAGAATCAGTTCATAAAACTGGGCAGGGTGACGGTACTCATCCCAGAGATTGATTGCCCAGGGCACCTGTGAAGGTGTGCCAAAAGCATCCCCACTCAAAATATGGGAGACTGCCAGGGCTGCCATAAAGACTGCCAGGCCCGGCGCCAGGGCGTCCAGAACCGGACGCAAGTTCAGTCCTTTCCGCTGGCCGAAAATCAAAGCTGCAATCACGCCAACGACCATTCCTTCCCAAACAGCCAGAGTATTGGTATCAAGGGCGAACAAACTGAAAGGATTTTCCCAGTAAACATTCGGTGTGCGTGCTGCATAGGCCAGACGGGAGCCGATCAACCCGGCAAACAAGCTGACTAAGATCAGCGATGACAATGTATCTTTATTTAATGAAAGTCGTTCAGCTTCCTTTTCGATCAGTGTCACACTGATCCAGATCCCGATCAGCAAAGCCAGTCCCGGAGTTTGCAGCAAGAGAGGTCCAATAGAAATCGATGGCAGCATCAGGGTCGCTCCTTGAGCATAGTTTCAACTGTGGATTGGATCAAAGCCTCGTTCATCGGGCCTCCAATGACTACCGATTGGATCACCCCTTTCCTGTCCACAAAAAACGTGCTGGGCAGGCCCCGGAGCTGGTACTCGCGGCTTACTTCGCCGCTCCTATCAAGGATGATTGGGAAATTAAGTCCCAATTCATTTACAAATGCCCGAACTTCTCCTTCGCTATCCTGGAAGGTAGTATTAAGTCCAAGCACGACAAATCCCTGGTCCTTATATTCCTGGTACACCTTTTCGATAGCAGGCATTTCTGTCCGGCAGGGTGTGCACCAGGTCGCCCAAAAGTTGATCATCACTACCTGGCCCCGATAATCTGCCAGCGAGACAAAGGTTTCAACCTCTGCATCATCCAGCAGTTCGATTGAAAAGCCAGGTGCTGAGAATCCTTCCCGGGGGCTGGGTGGTGGCGCTCCACCGGTAGTGCTTTCCACCGGAATCCGGGAAAACAAGATCCAGCCTGTGCCCAGAATCAGGGTAGAAATAATTACGGTTGTCCAATATTTGGATTTTGCGACCAGTTGATTGAAACGCATTATCTCGCCTCCTGGTTTTCAGAGACGATTCCAACTGCATGGCCGCTCAAATATCCCAGATAGGCTGGCACCAGGGGCAGCACGCAGGGTGACAGGAAAGATAACAATCCGGCAGCGATAGCAACTAAATAAGTTGGAACGGCAGATGATGCAATCGGCAAACTCAGATAAAGTCCGGATTTTTGAGCCCAGATAGCCATGACTGCCAATTGATCGGTAAATATTAAAACACCCAGGAGCAGTAAAAATATCCCGCTAATACGCTGAATCAATTGAACCCGGTGCCGGAATCTGGTTAACAGTTGACTTGCCCGATCCACACCCAGGCCGATCGCAAGAAATGGCAGGCCCAATCCGATGGCATATCCACTGGCGAGCAGCATGGCCTGACCGCTGGTGCCTTGATTTATACCCAATGTTAATATGGCTCCAAGGATAGTTCCAACACAGGGTGTCCAGCCCGCAGCGAAAAACACTCCCATCATTCCAGATGCCGTGTAGCCTTTTCGTTTTCTGTTATTAGACCAGTCTGGGCGCAGGTCATAATTAAACCAGGGAATATTAAGGACTCCAAGTGTATGCAGGCCAAAGATTATCACCACTACTCCACCGATCTTGCTGATAATGGATCGGTATTCACCGAAAAATTGACCCAGCAGTGTTGCGCTTCCGCCCCAACCGATGATAAATATCAGGGAAAAACCAAACACAAAAGCCACAGCATGGGCAAAAATTTTCCAGCGGTGTGTTCCATTTAAGTCCGAAGATACCATCAAAAATGATTTTTCTTTATCAGGAGATTGAGGTTCCATAGAGAATTTTCCTATATAAATATGTTCGATTAACAAGATACTGGCATGATTTTTTCTGTACCTCAACTTACCTCATTGGATAGGTTAGAAAGAATATTTCTTACTTGACCCAAACCTTGATTATTTCAAGCAAAGATAATTTCAACTTCACTGAAAATTCCAGGTGTTCCCCGGCTGGTCAGTAAAAAACCAGCCATGCTGTTATGAATGATCTTTCCCTTGCACCTACAAAAGGTTGAAAAGGTTAACCCCCCAGATTAGGAGTACTTATACCTTCTCCGTTCCGCTTTCTTTGAGTGATTTGACAAGGGAATAAATGGACTAAATTATTGCACTGGCTGCTTCATCTTCATTTATGATGGAGTATGCTCCGGTAATAATCCGCTCCCGGATTAATTCTTCCAAATGTTTCAACTCTCCTCCTTCAGGTTGGTCGACAAGGCCAAAACGCGTTCTTCCATCCTGGCTGTGTGCTACCAACGTAACCGGACCAGTTCGCTGACTGTATACCAGGAGAACGACGATCTGGCAGTCACAACTTCCCGTTCCATGGTGGGGGCATGTGCAGCCAACC
This sequence comes from uncultured Anaerolineales bacterium, assembly GCA_964448865.1. Lineage (GTDB taxonomy): Bacteria > Chloroflexota > Anaerolineae > Anaerolineales > UBA11858 > B10-G9. The sequence goes on along the minus strand of CAYUXO010000002.1, from coordinate 38,016 downwards.
TGGGCTTTCCGCGCAGTTTGCAGGTCAAAAGAACACTCTGTATGCATCCCGACTTCAGTAAGCCAGTTTTTTACCAGAGAAATCGCAGTCTCGCTTATTTCATTTATGGTCACTAAATAATCTGTCTGATACGTCACAGATCCTAATATACAGCGTTTGATTAGCTTTTTACAGCGTTCTCTTACCCATGCCCGGATAAGCAATTCTGCCTATCTCAAACACGCAGAAAAGCGCATGTCAACGAGGCAGAGCGCAGATATACTTTGTACCTATCATCACAAATGAGCTGCAGGGAGGCTGGATATAATGAAAAATAAAACAATAATGACCGTCATTGTTATAGTTCTGGCGGGCTTGCTTGCTGCAGGGTGCAGCACTTCAAACACAGAGCAATCCTATCAACTGGCTGCCCTCGAAGAATTACCCGTTGAAGTACGATCAGCACCGCTCTCAGTACAACATGCCTATCAATTTGCCGTTGAAAATCCCCAAATATTAAAGGAAATACCCTGTTATTGCGGCTGCGGTTCGATGGGCCACACATCCAATTATGCCTGTTACGTCAAGGATGACACTTCCCCTGATGATCTGGTCTTCGACGGCCATGCCCTGGGATGTTCAATATGTGTGGATATCACTCAGGACACAATGGATATGCTGGATCAGGGAATGTCGCTCGCAGAAATCCGGATTGAAATCGATTCAATTTACAGCGCCTTCGGTCCTTCAAATATGCCATAAGTTCCCTCAGATTTCGGATCATTTTCAGAACACTTTCCAGCAAACTTTCGGATTGTCTGCTCCCGGTAAATATATATGATTATGAACATTAAAAATCCTGGATTTTATCTGGTGATCTTGCTCGGCACACTCATAATCACCTTCTTTCCACTGCCGAGATTTCAGGGAATTTCCGGGGATAGAGTTATTGATATTGAGGCATCCCAGTTCCAATTCAATCCGGGAACGATCAGGGTCCAGCCCGGTGATAAGATCACCCTCAATCTGACAACTGTTGATGTTGCCCATGGTATATATCTGGATGGTTACAATCTGGAAATGTATGCTGACCCCGGAAAAACCGATTCCCTGACTTTTACAGCCAACCAGGAAGGCACCTTCCGGTTTCGTTGTTCTGTCAGCTGCGGATCCATGCACCCGTTTATGATCGGAAAAATACAGGTTGGCAGCAATCTCATATTCTTGCGCAGCGCAGGTATATCCAGCCTGGTCGTTCTGGCATTTTTCATGAGGAGTAAATCATGAACAGCTGGAATGTCTTGCGGAATCCTATCCTTAAGTGGGGAGTTACCTCCCGCTGGCCACAGCTTGTAGTCAGGGGAATTGCCCTGGGTGTCTTTATCATTGTAATCATCTCCGGTTTAGGGGGAACCCCGGTTGGCAATCGAAATTTGAGCATCGTTTTAATCTGGATTGCCTGGTGGGCAGCATTGATCCTGGTGCTTGTGCCATTTCTGGGCCGGAGCTGGTGCAGTATTTGTCCCCTGCCTCTTCCCGGTGAGTGGCTGCAGCAAGGAACAATTCTGGGACCCCAACCTGGAAAAAATGGCTTTGGGAAAGGTTGGCGCTGGCCAAAAAAATTCCGCAATATCTGGCTTCAGAATGGCTCCTTTACTTTGATGGCCCTGTTCAGTGCTGTGATCCTGACCAAGCCGGCGGTCACCGCCTGGTTATTAGCGGGCATGATTATCACTGCCGTCCTTACCAGCTTAGTATTCGAACGGCGGGCTTTCTGCCGCTATCTCTGTCCTGTGGGAGGCTTTATAGGCCTGTATTCCCTGGTTTCACCTGTCGAACTCCGCATACTGGATGGTGATGTTTGCAAAAACCACCAGGTAAAAACCTGCTATACCGGGGATGAAAATGGCTACGGCTGCCCGTGGAACGTCTATCCCCCGGCGATGAAACTAAATATCAATTGTGGGGCCTGTTTTGAATGTTTGCGGACCTGCCCTCATGACAACATCACAATCAATATCCGGGATTGGGGACAGGATCTCATCCAACCAGGCGCTATTAAACTTGATGAGGCATTTAAAGCCATCCTGATGCTGGGCAGCGCTATAGTTTATTCTGCTATCATGCTCGGACCCTGGGGAGAATTAAAAAACGCGGCATTTTCCATTGGCAGCGAGAGCTGGTGGCTCTTTGCTGCGGGATTTTTATTGATCAATTTTATAGTGCTTCCCGGACTTTTTTACGGCGCAGTCCGTTTAACACAGCCCAGATCTGCTTCACGGAAAACCACAAAGATTGCCTTTAAATCTTTTTCAGCGGCTCTGGTACCCCTGGGCCTGGGTGCCTGGGCTGCCTTCAGCCTGTCATTTGCATTCAGCAATGGCTCCTACATCTGGGGTGTCCTGTCTGATCCCATGGGCTGGGGGTGGAATTTAATGGGAACAGCGGGTTACAGCTGGACCCCTTATTTGAGCAGCTTAACTCCCAAGCTGGAAGCCGCTGTATTAATTGCCGGATTATTGGTTTCAGGTCAAATAGCTGTCAAGATCAACCGGGAAGATGCCAGGCACAATGCCCTCTGGCCTCTGCTGATATTTTTCCTCGGAATTACCATAGGATTATTATGGCTGCTCGTCGGATAAAAAACGAAGTCTTTGCCCGGATACTTATAGGGTTGATGGTCCTGGGGCTTCCTCTTGGAGTTTTCCTGTGGGGTAAAAATACTCTGCCGCCCGGGTTAATAGTGCACGCTGCTGTACCTGAAGACGGCGGGTGGATGCCGGGAACCATCTACGCGGAAGCAGGAAAACCACTCGCGTTGCAGTTTACCTCTGATGATGTTGTCCATGGCTTTGCCGTCGGCCAGCTGGACCATCCTGAAATCGAAATCTATCCTGGAGAGTACTCCCAAACCACAATTACTTTTGCTGAGCCAGGAAGATATGTTTACTACTGCACGCGCTGGTGCAGTCCCAATCATTGGCGGATGCGCGGGACCATCATCGTGGAAGGACCAGCCCAGTCCCAAGAGCAAACCAAGTCACCTCTCTATGTCGTGATGGGAGTTGATATCGATCAAGAGCGCAGCACAGAAAAAATACCGTTGAAAATCCCTTCTGCCAATGACGGACGGGTTATCATGGGCAAGATTGATGGATCAAAGTTGGAACCTTACCAAACCATCGATTATCTCAGGTCAAACAGTCCCGCAAGTGTTTGGTTATCGCTCCGGGAAGAGTCATTTGCTGAAGAATTGAGCGATCAGGATCTTTGGGACCTGATCGCGGCCCTCTGGAGATCGGGCACGACTGTCGAGAACATTAATGCCGGAGGTCAGCTGTACAGTCAAAATTGCGCTGCTTGCCATGGGCCGGATGGTGACGGAGGGGGAATATTTGCGGGGCAGTATATTGCAGGAGATCCAGAAACAAACACTTTATTGGCAGATCTTTCACCGCCAGCTGATTTTACCCAACCCGAACAAATGTTAGCATCCAGTTCTGCGGTGCTGCAAGGAAAAATAATCCGGGGAGGGATGGGGACAGGCATGCCCAATTTCGGACCCGTATTTACCGAAGAGCAAACCTGGTCCCTGGTTGATTTTATCTGGACCTTTCAATTTACAGATTAATGGATTGCGGCTTTACATCCTTCAAAAAAGCATAATAGATATTGTAGAGGTGGGAGCAGAAGTTCTATTAACAAAATCTCGATCACATTAGACACATTAAGTCATTGATACAAAATAATATAAAGAAGAAAAGAAGAAATTTATATCTGTCTGCCGTCTGGAAGAATCAACAGCCTTAGATCCAGTCACACCTAACTTGGCCAATGGGGGAAATTGGAGGAGAGAAAGCTCACTTGCCGCTTCCCAATCTGGTATTGAATAATCCTGATTCCGGGATTTTTCTGGAGACTTCAAAGGCAACCCATTCATTGTGTAAAAACACCATCATATTTTAGAAATGCAGCTGCCTGTTTTCTGGACCCTGTCCAGTAAAATTTCACAACAGTGAGAAAACATGCCATATCTCATGTGCTATACTTTTTTAGTAGTTTAACAACAAAATTATTCAGCTAAATTCGATCTCAAATAATGAATCATAAACTAGGAATCTTACTGATCAATATCGGAACACCGGATGCGCCGACGGAAAAAGCTGTCCGTGATTTTCTGGCGGAATTTCTCAGTGACCCCCAGGTGGTCGATTACCCACGCTGGCTTTGGATGCCCATCCTTGAGAAGATTATCCTCCGAAAGCGCCCCCAAAAATCTGCCCTTCTGTATAAAAAGATCTGGACTGCATCCGGCTCACCGCTGCTGTGCCTCATGCAGTCAATGGCCACCAAACTGGTTCAAAAAAATCCCGGCTGGGAAGTATCAATTGGAATGAGCTACGGTAACCCTTCAATTGGGCAGGGTTTAAAGGAACTCAGAGAAAAAGGTGTTGCCCACCTAGTGGTTTTTCCTCTCTTTCCCCAATACAGCTCCACCACTAATTTGACTGCCATTCTAAAAACAAAGGCAGGGCTCGCCGTCGGATCTGGTTTCAAGTCAGTCACGATCATTAAGGATTATCACAATCACCCCGCTTACATTTCTGCCCTGGCAGGTTCCTTACAAGATGCCTGGGCGTTAACTGGAAAACCAGAAAAAACCCTCTTTTCGTTCCACGGTGTCCCAAAACGTTATATAACGAGAAAAGGCGAACCATATCAGACAAAATGCTATGATACATCCAGCCTGGTATCACAAAAAGCAGGGCTGCAGGCCAGTGATACCGATGTCGCATTTCAATCCCGCTTTGGACCTGAAGCCTGGCTGGATCCCTATACAGACAATACAATAAAGACCCTGGGTGAAGAAGGGTGCAAAAATCTCCACGTGTTATGCCCGGGTTTTGCTGTGGACTGCTTGGAAACGCTGGAAGAAATCGCTATTCATGGCAAGGATATCTTTTCCCAGGCGGGCGGAGGCGAATTTCACTACATTCCAGCGCTCAATGACAGTGATTCTCAGATCCGGGCTTTGGCTGAAATTATCAAGGATTCACTTTCAAAAGCGAAAAGAAAAGGATGAAAGGTTTTTCCTTTCACCTTTTTTTTCATCTTCCATTGCATAAAAGGTTACGCCGGAACATCAGTTGCTTCTTGTTTTCCCTCAAAGCTGTGATGTCTAATTTTATTGTCAAGAATTAAACCGCAATCAACAAAAAGATCTCCATCATGAACAGAGCAACTTAAGCCAAAAAGATATTGCCAAAGGCAAACTGCGTCAAGGTTTATAATACAAATCAACCAACATTGGAATGTAATGCGGCATAAAAAGCACTGCATTTCAGATATGCCCATTAAAAAGAAACTTTCATGATAATTTCCCCGCTGGCATGGACTCGATAATAACAAATATGAAATCCAAGTTAGAAACTTTTGTCAAAAAATAATTATTGCTTTCCTGTATACTATTCGCTGACTAAAGTCCTGAAGACTCTGTCCACAGCTTCAAGTGTCTTGTCAATGGTTTTTTGATCGTGCACTGTTGACATAAAGCCAGCTTCAAACTGCGATGGTGCCAGGTAAATTCCTTCTTCCAGCATTTTTCTAAAAAACCTTCCGAATCGCTCAGTGTCACACGTCTTGACTGACGGCCAATCTTTGATCTCGCTTTCTGTAAAGAAGGTAGAGAACATCGTTCCTACTGCAGTTTGCCTAATCGTAATTCCTGTTTCCACTGCAATCTGCGCTACCCCCTTGGTAAGTTTTGATACAGCTTCTTCTAATTTCTCCCAAATGCCAGGCTGCTGCAAAACTTCAAGTGTTGTGATACCAGCTGTCATTGCCAGGGGATTCCCTGACAAAGTTCCAGCCTGATAAACAGATCCGGCTGGTGCTATATGTTCCATAATATCTTTCCGCCCCCCATAAGCGCCAACCGGCAAGCCACCTCCTATTACTTTCCCCAAAGTCGTCAGGTCGGGTTGAATATCATAAAGCGTTTGAGCGCCTCCGGGATGTACTCGGAATCCGGTCATCACCTCATCAAAGATCAATAAGCTGCTATACTTTTTGGTAATAGCCTGCAGGCCTTCAAGGAATCCCGGTACTGGCGGAACAACACCCATATTCCCAGCAACGGGTTCAACGATCACAGTAGCAATTTCTTCCGGGAACTGTTCGAACAATGATTCAACCGAATCTAAATCATTGTATCGCGCAACCAAGGTATCTTGAACTGTTGCTGGAGGTACACCGGGAGAATCCGGTAATCCTAATGTAACCACTCCAGACCCAGCCTGTACCAGCAGTAAATCTGCATGACCGTGGTAGCAGCCTTCAAATTTAATAATCTTGTCTCGCTTTGTAAAGGCTCTTGCCAACCGGAGGGCGCTCATTGTAGCTTCAGTGCCGGAGTTTACAAAGCGGAGCATTTCCAATTGGGGCATAAAAGTTTGAATTAATTCTGCCAGTCTAATTTCCAACGGACTTGGTGCACCAAAGCTGGTTCCACTCTCAAGCGTGTCATGCAGAGCAGAGACGATTTCTGGATGAGAATGGCCCAAGATCAATGGGCCCCATGACAGCACATAATCAATATAGCGGTTACCATCAACATCAAATAAGTAAGGACCTTGGCCGTGATCAATGAACAGAGGCTGACCACCCACCGCCCGGAAAGCCCGAACCGGAGAACTTACGCCGCCAGGTAGAATTTCTTTTGCTCTATCAAATAACTGAATTGATTTATCGATTCCCATTTATCCCCTCACTTTCTCACTTGAATCAGCTTTTCTGCTGCCATGATTCCAGAGTTGATGCAATCTGGCAGACCAATACCATGATAGCCGTTACCAGCCAGGACTAAATTAGCATATTCTTTCATAATCGCTTCGATCCGTTCCAATCGTTCTGGGTGGCCCAGGTTATACTGCGGCATTGCCTTCTCCCAACGAAAAACCCAACTTCGTTCAGGTTCAATTTCAATTCCCATTGTTTGAAGAACTTCATCTTTTGCCATCTTGATCAGAACAGCTTCATCTTCAGGCAATCGCTCTGCATCTTGAATCCGGCCAACAAACACTCTCAATAGCGCGTAATCATCAGGTGCTCGCCCCTCCCACTTGGTCGATGTCCAAGTACAGGCCAACGCCTTGCTGTCTTCATTTTGCGGGATGATATAGCCGTACCCTTCTAAAGCTGGCAAGTCTTTCTTATGATATGCTAGCGTGACCGTTGCAGTGGTGACGTATTCAACCTGCTCCAATTCTTTCGCTAAGTCAGGTGAAATATCAGACAACAATTCAGCAGCTGCATATGCAGGGGCAGCCATCACAACGGCATCTGCTGGCATTGAACTGCCATCGTGTTTGTAAACAGTAAAGCCGGCGCCGGATTTTTCGATCCGCACAACAGGCGTATTTAATATTAGTTGAACTCCACGACTGTTGAGAGAATCAACCAAAGCGTCCACGATAATGGACAAACCGCGTTTATGGGTTTCAAAAATGCTGTGGGATTTTGGAGCTTTACTGCCATTGGCTCGTTTCTTTGCCAGCAAAGCGCGTTTTAGTTTCAGTGCGAGAGCGCCTTTTATTATTCCCCCATATTCCAATTCCATTTCTCGTAAAATTGGAAACGTAGATTGCAAACTCAAACGGTCACCATCTCCAGCATAGATCCCACTAAGTAAAGGCCCAATTAAATTATCATAAGTAGCTCTTCCCAACCGCCGTGATATGAACCCCGCCAGACTTTCATCCTCGTTAGCCCGGTTTGGCGGGATGATGAAATCGAAACTCATCCTGACTTTCTGGGGAAGGCTGAGCAGCTTAGTTTTCAACAGAGGGCCAAATTCTGTAGGGATCGTCATGGTCAATCCGGTCGGGATTGAGGTGAGTTCGCCTCTATGCAAAATAAAGGTTTCAGTGTGCTCCTGGCTGGTGCCGTGCAATTCTTTATCTAATCCCAATTCTCTACACAAAGCCCTCATCCATGGTTTGGTGACCAGGTAAGCGTCTGGCCCGCCTTCAATCACAAAACCATCTTCAATAACAGTTTTAATCTTTCCGCCCCAATAATCTGCTGCTTCCAGTAAGGTTATATTGGTCGGTTTCCTGCTTTCTTGTGCTTTTATCTCAAGATAATGGGCTGCTGCTAATCCGGCAATACCACCGCCAATAATGACAATATTCATTTTGCCGTCCAATCATGAACCATCTCCACGACGGTTTTAACCTGATCTGGATTTGTAAATTGAGAGATGCCGTGCCCAAGGTTGAAAATGTGCCCTGGTCTTCCATCTGCTCGATCTAACACATCCTTTACTTTCCCCCCCAACACTTCCCGGGGAGAAAAGAGCGCGATCGGGTCAAGGTTGCCTTGTACGGCCACATCCTCGCCCAACAGCTTCCAGCCCTCATCTAAGGGAATACGCCAATCCAGGCCAATTACATCACCCCCAGCTTTTTTCATCAGCGGCAGCAAGGTGGTTGTATTGGTACCAAAATGGATCACAGGCACATCTTTCGCTTTTGCTGCCTGGATCATCTTTCGGGAATAGGGTAGTACGTATTGCTGATAATCACTCGGGCAAAGCACCCCCACCCAGGAATCAAATACTTGCACAGCCTGTGCGCCAGCATCAATCTGGGAGACCAGGTAATCTGTCAAGGTATCTGCCACCAGGCTCATGAACTCTCCCCAAACTTCTGGGTAAGCATACATCAATGATTTAACATGGTGGTATTCTTTCGACGGACCACCTTCGATAATATAAGAAGCTACCGTAAATGGCGCGCCAGAAAACCCGATCAAAGCAACTTCATCAGAGAGTTCTTCCCGCAATATTTTAATTGCTTCCATTACATGACCTAGATCAGTTACTGCATTGATCTTCCGGATTCGCTTCAGGTCTTCCTCAGTACGAAACGGATTATCAATTCTAGGGCCTTCACCCTTTACAAACTTAAGGTTGAAGCCCATAGGCACTACAGGCAGCAGGATATCAGCAAAAAGGATTGCAGCATCTACCCCATGTGCTTCCACAGGCTGGAGGGTGACTTCAGCCGCGATCTCCGGACGTTCGACCATTTCCAATAAAGTAAGTTTTTCTCGGATAGCACGGTACTCTGCCATGTAACGTCCGGCCTGGCGCATAAACCAGACAGGCGTGGCATCGACGGGTAAACGGTGACAGGCTCTCAAGAACCGAGATTTTATCTCATTCATAATTCTTTGCTCACAACCTCCGTTCTGCAGCCGGCGTATAAACACATGCCGGATCTGTTTCTAAATAATCTCCAGTCAATCCGTATGCGCGTCCCCGTTGACCACCGCAGACATCTATGTACTCACAAATACCACATTTTCCTTTGAGCTTCCTTGGATCACGTAAGTCGGTAAAAATTGGATGTTCGCGGTAAACTTTAACCACATCATCCTCTCGAACGTATCCGGCAGTCAAAGGAAGAAAGCCAGAAGGCTGGATCTCTCCAATATGGGAGATAAACAAGAATCCGTTGCCATCATTAACCCCCTTGCGAGGGCGGTTCAACCCATCGGCGTACTGGAATCCCGCTCCTTGAAAAGTGACTATTTCGCCGTTGCCAACCTCGGCTTTTTTACGCTCGATCGCTACCCGCCGGTACATTGGCGCGGCAGTTCCTTTAATATCAAAGGGAGCGATTTTTGATAGATCATAAAGCCAATTAAATACTTCCTCGTGTCTTTCTGCCGAGATCATGTACTTCGCCTGAGCCCGCCCAGTAGGGACCATAAAAAACACCGACCACTGCACTGCCCCAACTTTCTTAATGAAAGGAATCATCTCGGGCAGTAAATCGACATTAAACTTGGTTACTGTCGTATTGACTTGAACGCTCAGTCCGGCTTCCTGTGCCCGGAGCAAAATATCGATCGTCCTTTGCCAGGAACCCTCTACTTTTCGAAACTCATCATGTACTCCTGGTCCTGGCGCATCCAGACTTAGCGCAATCCGTCGAATACCGGCTTCTTTGGCTTGCTTCAATTTCTCCAAGGTCGGCAAGGCCGTTGCTGTCGGGGTCAAGGAACATCGCAGGCCTTTTTCGGTAGCATAAGCGATAATTTTGAACAAGTCCGGGCGCATCATAGGATCGCCACCTGTAAAGATCAGAATTGGACTCCCAAATTCTGTCAGCTGGTCAATTAAATTAAAGGCTTCCTTAGTGGTCAATTCATCTGGATCGCGCTGAGGAATTGCATCTGCCCGGCAGTGCACACAGGCAAAAGCACAAGCGCGAGTGACCTCCCAGGCAATTGTGAAGGGAGCCTGATTAAAATCGGCAACCACCATTCGTTTGTCATGATACTGCCTTTCAGCAGCAGCATTATGTGATAACTGGGTTGGTTTTGTCATCTTTTCTCCAATCAAAACATCAGCCATTCAGCCAGCGAGAGGCTTCTTTGGCATGATACGTTAAAATCAAATCAGCTCCAGCACGCTTGATGCTGGTCAGTGTTTCCAGGATCACGTTTTCTTCATCTACCCACCCTTTCGCTGCCGCAGCTTTCAGCATACTGAACTCACCGCTGACGTTATAAGCCGCTAAAGGTATTTCAGGGTAGGCCGTCTTTACTCGATAGATAATATCTAAATAAGGCAAAGCTGGTTTTACCATCAGCATGTCTGCCCCTTCCGCTACGTCTATAGCTGCTTCCTTTAGAGCCTCACGGCTGTTCGCAGGATCCATTTGGTGAGATTTTCGATCCCCAAAGCTGGGTGGGGATTCAGCCGCGTCTCGAAATGGCCCATAATAAGCTGATGCATATTTAACCGCATAGGACAGAATAGGTAGATTTACATACCCTTCATTATCCAAGGCAGCCCGAATCGTTCTCACCATACCATCCATCATCCCGCTGGGTGCAACAATATCTGCGCCTGCTTGAGCATGAGACACCGCAACTTTGTCTAATATCTCCAGGGTTGGATCGTTGAGCATATAATCATTTGGGAAAGTAGAAGATAAATATTCCCCCCGGTTTAAAATCCCACAATGGCCATGATCTGTATATTCACACAGGCAAACGTCGGTAATAACGACCAATTCCGGAACTGCAGCCTTGATCTCTTGAATGGCCTGCTGGACAATCCCATCAGGGGCGAAATTTTCCACTCCAACAGGATCTTTTTCAGCTGGTATCCCAAACAAAATTACAGCTGGTATCCCCAAATCAGCAATGTCTCTCGCTTCCCTGGCAAGTTTATCTACAGACCATTGGTAGTTCCCCGGCATAGAACTAATTTCTTTTTGGATATCTTTTCCGTGCCTTACGAATAAAGGATAAATAAAATCAGTCGGTCTCAATTCCGTTTCGCGGACCATCGCCCGTAAATTTTCACTGCTCCTTAACCGCCTGGGTCTTGAAATAGGAAATGAAGGCAGATTACTTTTACTCATTGATCTTCTCCATAAAATAATCTTCCATTGCCCATAATAATCCTTCTATTGTGTACTCTTCGGGAATTATCTTAACTTGATATTCGTTCATTTCCGCCGCCCTGGCAGTAATTGGTCCGATACAGGCAACTACAGGATCACCAGGCAGTTTCAGGGGATCCAAACCCTCAGACAAGAGTATCTGAAAAAAATTCTCAACAGTTGAAGGACTGGTGAATGTGAGTAAATCCACTCCCTCTGCCACTGCCTCTATGCTTTTCCTGTCGGGTTTGGCGGGTATTGTGCGGTAAGCACATATGTCATCAGCTATCCCTCCTCCCGTCCTGATTTCCTCTGGTAAATCGGGACGCGCAATATCTGCTCGTGCCAACAGCACTTTTAGCCCCTCCAAATCTCCCAGGCCGGGCAGGATCGCTTCGGCAATGTATTCCTCGGGCACAAAATCCGCCTGATATCCTTTTTCATTTAAAGACGCGGCAGTTTTGGGTCCAATGCAGGCTATCTTAAGCCTTTTAGGTAATTTTTGAACATCTAAGGCTTCTAAACGTTCCCAGACCGCTGCCACTCCATTTACACTGGTTAGCACCAACCAATCATACTGATCTAATCGCTTCAATACCAGATCTAATTCTTGTGGATCCGCTACCGGAGACATTTCGATCACTGGCAGACAAATTGTATTAGCTCCCAAATTTACCAGCTTTTCAACAAATCTCTTGTTTTGGGCTTCAGGTCTGGTAACCACCACTTTCTTTCCGGATAAACTAGTCATTTAGTAACTCTCCGGCCCCCTGAGATAATGCCTTTCGTGCTAACAGTTCACCCAAGGCCAACGGCTCTTCCCCTTGTCCGCTAACCTCAAGAACCCGTGATCCATCTGTCGAAGCCACCAATCCATGCATAACGATTACTTCATTCTTTATCACAGCATGCGCACCGACCGGAATCGAGCAGCCTCCTCCCAGCGCCAGCAGAAAGGCTCTTTCAGCACGAACTGATTTGGTTGTATCGATATCGCTGATTTTCTTTAATATTGCTAAGGTAGTTTTATCATCCGCTTTGCATTGGATTCCAAGCGCCCCCTGTCCTGGCGCGGGAAGCATTATGAAAAATGGCAGCCAGGTCGCAATATGTTTGTCCAGACCCAATCGAGTGATTCCAGCTCCAGCCATCACTGCCGCATCATATTGCCCCTCTTCCACTTTACGAATACGGGTATCTACATTGCCGCGAATTGACTCAATCTTCAAATCTGGCCGGTGATGCAGAACCTGAGCCTGCCTCCGTAAACTTGAAGTCCCTACTACAGCACCTGAAGGCAGCTCCTCCAGCGAACAGGATTGGGGGCAAACCAACACATCCCTTGGATCCACTCGACCGGGGATGGCACCAACGGTCAACCCAAACGTATTTTCCACAGGGAGATCCTTCAAAGAGTGGACAGCAGCGCACACATGCCCGGACAATAATTCAGCCTCCAATTCTTGAGTGAACAAACCCTTTCCGCCAATTTCCGGCAAGGGTTTATCTAGCTCTTTATCTCCCCTGGTAGTGATCACAATTACTTCACAAACCAAGTCTGGCACAGCTTGCTGCAGTAACTGGATTACATAATTTGTTTGCCAGCGTGCAAGCTTTGATGGCCTGGTAGCAAAAACAATCTTAGTCATCTCTGGTTGCCTTACTCGGTTCATTCATACCATTCAAGCCAAATAATTCGCTGGCAGCGTTTGCATATCGTTCCCCGTTTGGGCCATTTGCTTCTTCACGCAAACAAATAGTTGGCCCATGCAGGATTTTTTGGACAATTGAGTGAGTTAAGGCTTTGATGTGTTCCTTGTCTTCTGGATGCAAACCTTTTAATTTCCGCAATGTCTTCTCTAGTTCGTTTTGCCGAATCGAATCCGCATACTGCCTCATTTCAACAATAACCGGGACAACATTTAATGTCGCAAAATACTCTTTGTAGTGCTGATATTCTTCATCAATGATTTTTTCTACCTTAGGGATTTCATTTTCGCGGTTTTCGATTGCTTTTTCAACGCCTTGATTTAAATCGTCTATATCATATAGACTAACGTTTTCAACCAGGCTGACATCTGGGGAAACATCACGGGGAACCGCGATATCAATAATAACCATTGGGCGTTCTTTGCGCTCTGCCATTACCTGTTCAATCATCCCCCTATGAATAAGAGTGTGCGGTGCGCTGGTTGAAGTGATTAATATGTCGGTGACCTCTAAAGCCCCGGAAAGATTTTCCATCGTCCCTGCCTGTCCATCCCATTTCTCCGCCAAACTGCAAGCACTGCTTATTGTCCGACTGATAACACCAAATTTATTTACTCCCCGTTTCTTTAATGCTTCTACCGCGAGTTCAGCCATTTCACCTGCCCCCAACAAAGTTATTTGAACTCCGTGGAGATCGCTGACTGCCTGCTCTGCCATATTCGCAGCCAGGGAAGAAATTGAAACAGAGTCCTTGCTGATACCAGTTTCAGTCCGGACACGTTTTCCAGCCCGAATTGCACTTTGAAATAATTTTGATAAAACCTTCCCGCAAGCATTTATCCCTAAGCTTATCTTATAAGCATCTGTCACCTGTCCTAAAATCTGCGGTTCCCCCAATACCATAGAATCCAACCCAGCTGACACTCGCATCAAATGGCTTATAACCTGCTCATCTACAAATCGATAAAAGAGCCCCTGAACATGCTCGATCTCTAAATTGCGGTATTTTAACAGGGCTTGTTCCAATTCTCCAAAATTTGGTTGTACGGAAACCGCATAAATCTCAACTCTGTTGCAAGTTGATAAAACTACCAACTCACTAAGGAATCCTTCGGTTGTTTTTTGCAAATGCCCCCAAAACTCCTCAATTTGATCAGCTTCGAAGGCCAGTTTTTCCCTGATTTCAATTTCTGCAGTGCGGTGATTTAGACCTAAACAGTGTAGTCGCATATTTCCTCGAACAAAAATTAGTATTACGGGTAAATCACAAAATCACTTGGATGAACTATTACACAGGTTTGTATTTACCAGCCCAGAGTGGACTACGGCAGCATTTATTTGTTAACACCTGATTAATTCCTGTTTCCTCTGTTCATCCCGGTACATACCACGATAATCCTTGGTATCTCTGGCCAGACATCAATAAATATCATCAACGGCACTGAGGCCTTTGATAACCAATTATTGAGTCCGGTTCTTTATTCAAAGGAATAAGATAATCCAGAGGATCCTGTCTGAAATGATTCCAGCATGGTGAGCATGACCGTGTCCAGGAAATTATTCACTCGCCGATAAATATTCCAGGTGTCTTCTCCGGAATCCTGGACAATCATGCCCGCCTCACAGAAGGAATCGACAATCGAATGGCGGATATTCACAAAGGTCTGCAGAGTTTGTATTTCAGACAAACCCGATAACTGACATATTTGTCCATACTCTTCGGCCAGTTCTTTGCCTTGTTGAATATACGCGTCGCCCCCTTCACTTCGGCTGGCATACTGCATCAATGCTCCAATCAATTTCCTGCCGCTTCTAGCCATCAGCTGCTGATGCTCCTGGGAGATTTGCCCGTACCAGGGTTCATTTCGCAATCCCAGTTGTTTAATCTCTCTGATAATTTCCGGTTTTGCTTGCTCACTCATTGCCGGTACGAGTGCTAATTCCGCACCTTCCTGGGATTGATTAAGGAATGTATCCAAATCAGATCTTTTATACCGCCTCCATCCACCAGGTGTTTTAAAACAAGGAATTTCGCTTGCATCTGACCATCGCCTTAGCGTTGTAAAATGAACCCCAAGATGATCTGCCGCTTCACCCAATAGCATCCATTCAGTTTTATCCCTGCGCATTTTGTGATCCATACCAGCCCTTATAAATTATATGTATTTCTATGTATATATTACTTTTTCATAGTATATCACTAATTACCTTCCAGCTATGTCACTTTTACGAGCAATTGGGGACAATAATCATAGGAAAACGATATAAACCTCATAAGGCACAGCTAAATCTGAGAGATCGTTATGCGCATCAATATTCAAGCAGGGAAATTGAATGCACGGACTGATTACTATCCAATCCAAAAAGCCGACCAAGGGTTTGCGCAGGAAATCCGAAAGAGACGCTGTAACTATTGGAATAGGACAGATCAATATTATTTATCCTAAAAGCGAGAACCCATAAAAATAAAAGTGGGCCCGAATATTGCTGTGAGGACAGACAGATTTCAAGAGGCAGTGGATTTTTATTCCAGGGCATTTGGTTTTGAGAATCGGTCCAATGACCCGGATCTGGGAGATTTTGATGCCCATTCCCTGAATATGTTTGTGATCGAGGACCTGGAAATGAGCGGTGTCGTGCTGGAGTTATTTGTAGAGGATCTGGAAGAAGCCAGGAAAGAACAGGTCAAGAATGGGTGTGAAGTCGTCCGCTGGCGGGGAAAAGGCCAGGATTGTTACATCCGGGATCCCTTTGGTGTGATCTACAATATTTGGGAAACCAACCATCAAGCTAAGTGAGCCGATGGGGTCCTTTTCCTTCTAAGTGATTTAATAACCCAGGCGATCACGAATATCAAGGTTGCCACCAGTACGATAGCTGGGCCGGAAGCCACATTGATGTAATACGACAAATACAAGCCGGCCACACCAGAGAGCGAGGCGATGGTTGCGGCCAGGATCATCATGATCGGCAGCCGTTTGGTCAGCAGATAAGCTGCAGCAGCTGGTGTGACCAGCATGGCAACCATCAGAGCCACTCCCACAGCCTGGAAAGACACCGAGATTGCCAAGGCGATCAACACCAGCTGAAGGTATTCGAAAAAACGGACGGGTATTCTCAGTGTGGTCGCCAGGATGGGGTCAAACGTCAACACCAGGAATTCCTTATAAAAAGCGATCACCAGCAAAATGATCAAAACGCTGAAGATGGCAATGATCAATAATTGATTTCCAGAAATTCCCAGCACATTACCAAATAGGAAATGGGTCAGGTCCACCGTGTAGCTTTTCATAGTGGATATGATGGCGATTCCCAGGGCAAACATGCCCGCAAATATAATTCCGATAGCGGTGTCCTGTTTGATTTTTGCGCCCTTGCTGATCGCTCCAATGGCCAGGGAAACAATAACGGCTGTGCCTGTTCCCCACCAAAAAAGAGGTTCCCTGGCGCCTCCTGTCACTAAATAACCTACTGCAACACCGGGCAGGATCGAATGCGCCAGTGCGTCGCCAAAAAATGCCATGCCGCGGATTACCACATAAACGCCCACCACGGCGCAAACAATTCCAGTCAGCACAGCGGCGGTAATTCCCCGGACCATAAAGCTATATTGAAGGGGAGTGAAAAGCAGATCAATCAGGTTCATGATGATCTCCTTCGCAGCAGTCATCCCCAACTGCCAGGGTGTCAAATTCTCCCTCGACAAAATGCAAATGTCCCCGGTATGCTTCCACAAGCAAATTTCGTGTAAACACATCCTCTGGAGAGCCAAAACCCAACAGGTTCTTATTCAGCAGCATCACTTTATCAAAAGCTTCCGCGGCCAGCCTGAGGTCATGCATTGAAATCATGAAAGTGACTTGTTTTTCCTGCAGGGTGCCCAGGATCCCCAGGATCTTTTCCTGGGCGGGAACATCCAGTCCATTAAGGGGTTCATCCAGAAGCATCAGCTCCGCTTCCTGGGCCAGGGCGCGGGCGATAAACATGCGCTGCTGCTGCCCCCCGGAGAGTTCGCTGATCTGACGTCCAGCCAGATCTATTAAATCAACAAATTCCAGGGAACGATTCACTATATCCCAATCCTCCGACTGGGGCCATAAAAATGGACCCATTTTATTGATCCGGCCCATCATGACCACATCAGCAACTGTGGCTGGAAAGGACCAATCCACCTGGCTGCGCTGCGGGACATAGGCGATGCAGGTATGTCCTCCGGGTTCATGGCCGGAAATTCGTACAATGCCTTCATCGGGGTCCATGATACCGACAATCACCTTAAAAAGAGTGGTTTTTCCAGCACCATTTGGACCGACCAGGGCCACACCATCACCAGGGGTTAATTCAAAACTGATCCCCTCCAGCACGGTTCCGGTATCATAAACAACCCTGATGTTTTCCAAATCCAACAAGGGGGTGTCCGGTTGATGGGGGACGTATCTCCGGGAAAAAGATCCTTTTCGAAAAGACTTGATTAGATTTTTCATATTTTCAATTATTTCAAGGCACTAACTATGGTTTTTATGTTATAGCGCATAAAATTCAAGTAAGTATCTGCCGAGGGTCCGTCTGATAAAGATCCAAAATAAAGTATTACCAGCTCAATACCTGTTTCATCTGAAACACGCTGGGCCAGGGTAGGGTCAAAATCCACACCGACAAAAATGGCTTTGGCCTGTTGGTCCCGGATGGTATCGATCAATTCGGCCAGCTGCTGACCGGATGTTTCAGCCTCGGTGGTCATAGCCGGTATCACTGCACCGATTTGTCTGAGGCCATATTCATCCGCAAAATAACCCAGTGAACTGTGATCGCTGACCAGCTCCCGGTTCTCCTCAGATATTTTATCCAATTCCGTCCGGATCCAGATGTCAAGATCTTCGAGTTTCTGGAGATATATATCCGCGTTATCCAGATAATAATCCGCATTTTCAGGATCCATCTCGATCAAAGTGCCGGCTATATTATCTACCCAGACCTTGATGTTATTTGGATTCAGCCAGACATGAGGATCAACCCCTGGATAGTCGCTGGTAACAATTTCATCAAGCCCAACTTCAATCACGCGGGGGGAAATCCCCTCAGAGACAATCACCAGGCTGCCCGGGAAATCAGATCCTTCCAGGAGCTCATCCAAAAACTCCTCCAGCCCAAAACCATTCACAAATAACAGGTCCGCCTCAGTCAGGCTGACCATATCCCGGGGAGAAATCAGAAATGAATGCGGATTTTGGCCCGGCTCTAGCAGTACTTTTAAGTCGATCTTATCACCAGCAATTCTTCCAACAATATCCCCTACAAATGTTGTTGTCGCAACGACCTTTAACCGCTCTTTGCCGGCGGGTGATATATTTTCCGGTCTCACCTGGCAGGCTGCCAGGAATATACTCATAATTAACAGGAGAATCGGGAAAATATAAATTCGGAATCGCCTAATCGTCATCGTGTTATCAGGTGGATATTTAAATTTCAATTTACACAACCCTCACATAAACCAAACAACTGCAGCCAGTGTTCATCTACCCGGTATCCGGTCTGGTCTTCTATGGTAGAGATATATGCACCCATTTGTTCACTGCCTTCAATGACGCGCACATGGCCGCAATCCTTACAGATCAGGTAGTGTTTGTGGCCCTCCTGAGTTGGCCAGATCCCGTGGCAGCCTCCGGGTTGGTGAATTTGTTGAATTAAACCCAGGTCATCCAGCATGTCCAGGGTCCTGTATACACTGGCAATGCCTGGAGGGTCAGTTAGTTTGAGAGTGTTCCGGTATATTTCCTGGGGGGTCAATGGTACCTTAGTTGAAGCTACAATTTCCATCACCTGGGTTCGGGGGCGGGTAACTCGGTAGCCATGCTGCCTGAGAGAATTCTCCCAGATATCAAGAACGTTTTTGGTATCAGAGGCTGTCATATCTTATACCCTTATTGATAATGATAATTATTATCAATAAGGGTATTATAAACCCGTTATTAGCGCTGTCAAGTTCATACGATACATATTGGACAACACTTGATACCTGATCTGATCCAGATCTGTATTATTTGCGTCTCCAACCCGTAATTCTGAAGAATAACAAGAAATATCCAGATTGCCCGACCATTAATGGCCGGGCTGAGAACTTCGCCCCACCGGGGCTTTCACAAGACGCTATCTATTCAACTCAAACCAGGATTTTATGGATTCAGCCGCATGATGGTATTTCTGTTTAGCAACATATTTTGTCAGTTTTGGGACCATAAACTCAGTGATTGTGAAAATTGAGTACCCCGATTTCCAGTAGAATTGATCTTCACCAACCTCTGATTTATTTAGTCGGGTTGAAGATGATCTTTTGATTTTCCCGACATACTGGGAGACAGTTATAGTTCTTGGGATGTGCGCCACTAAATGAACATGGTCAGCTGTTCCATTTAGTGCATATACATACCCCCCTAAGCCAATTGCCCGACCATCAATGGCCGGGCTGAAAAATGCACTGCAACCTACGAATTGTCATTCCGAGCCATAGCGAGGAATCCATATGGACATCGAATGCGAATTGATTTGGTATGTCATGAGCAATGGCTGGTTTGATGGATCCTTCCCCTTCGACTAACCCGTCCCGAGTGGAATCGAGGGACTCAGGGTCAGGATGACAATCAGGGACTTGGTGAATTTGTCGCCACTTAAAACAAAAAGGGCGACTCGTTCCTTCGACTTCGCTCAGGACAGGCAGGTCGCCCTTTCATATGTTGAGAAAAAACCCAGGATGTTGGAATCTTTATCTATTCACTAATTGGGTACAGGAGTCAAAGTTGAGATAGATCCAGGAGTACCAGCCGGACCATCCTCCCCTTCCTCTGTGGGCACCGGGGTGACTAGGTTGACCCGGACTAAAAGGATTTGACCCGGGAAAATCGCGTTGGGATCTTCCAAATCGTTATATTCCAGAATGTCCTCTACAGTACTGCGCAGGGCAACGGCAATGGATCCCACCGAATCACCCGGCCTGACCATGTATTCCACCCGGAAACCAGGTAGGACATCAAAGGGTATTGGCGTAGGTGTGGGAACTGTTGCTCCCGGAGCCGGTACGAGAACTTCATCACCGACAAAGAGAATAGGGTTTGACATATCAAGGTTTAAGCGATCTTCCCCAGCATTATAAACAAGCAGGGTAAAGATATCCATATCAAATCGCTCGGCAATTGACGAAAAAGTGTCATCTTCTTCAGCAATATAAATGACTGCCCCGGACCTGGTTGGGGTCGGGCTGGGTGCCGGAGTATCTGTAGGCAAAGATTCAGTCGGAGTCAGGGTTATTGTCGCAGTTGGTGGTACAGGACTGGGAGTAAAGGTAATTGTTGGTGTGGGTGTTTTTGAGGCGAATATGGAACCAAAACTTATCTGGGTTCCTGATAGCCAGAAAATCAGAAATGCAGCACCTAAAATGATCAGCACCGCGGTCCCAACAAAGAGCGCAATATTACCCCCGGATTTATTCTTGCGTTTCCGATAAGAGTTGATAATATCTTTGGTCGAATCTTGTTTACTCATAAGATCTTATCCTTCCTGCATTGAGCAACCATTGTACCACTTTGCCTATCTGGGCCTGGAAAAGCTCAATCCGGTTGAATTCGAGTCAATTAATTACATTCTACCTTATTTTCAGACGCATAACTCACATCGCAAATCAGCGATGGATCCTGAGGGCATCCCAAACTGCCAGATTCTCCCCGGAATTGGTATTTGCGACAACGATCAGGAAAATCTGAACGGTTTCACCCTTATAATCATCCAGATCTATCTCAAATGATCTCATTTTCCTGTCACAAACCTCATTCCATTCCCCGAGCATTACCAGGGTCGAGGGATCACCACCGCGCATCAAGTGGATCCTGTAATCCACATCACCGTCCCCACAATTGCCATTTGCTTTCTGTGTCAGTCCTACCCTGCCAAATAATAAATCCCCACCATTAACTTTATAATCTGGAAAACGGCCAATTATATATTTGCCTTTGCCTTGAGGAGGGTAGGTTACCAGTAAAATTCCGGAAATGCGGCCACCTTCCAGTAATTGATCATCGAGCAGGGCAACATAAGGGTCCGCCGGATCACCAGGATCATCAAAGTTGAGGGTCATTCCTCCCAGGTCAATAAAATCAACCGGCGTGGAACCACTGCCCCAGGCAGCTTCGTCTGCCCGGGAATTAAATTCCATCATAGTGCCGGCACCTTCTACAACATTGATTTTTACCCAGAATGCTTTCGAAAACTCACCGACTCCAAAGCCGTCTCCCTTGACATTACGAACTTTCCAATTTCCCTGGTAAGAGCCTGTCTCCAGGGGAGCAACCAATTCCACAGATATATCCATGGAATCTCCAGGTTGAATTGTTTCGGAAGTCAATTCCTGTGATGATGGGCCGCCCATTATATCCCCGCTTTCGAAATAGAGCAGATAACCAATCGTCCATGGACATGAACCCGCATTCTGGATCCGCCAGGTTTTAGTAAAATGCTCTCCGGGCGCCAAATCCATTTCATCGGGTATAGTCACATCTTTGATGAACTTTACCTGATCGCAGGCCCGAGAAGTTTCAGGCGCTGACCCCTCAGGAGTATAGGACGGAATATTGTCTGGGGAGCTGGCAGCCGGAGCAGGAGTTCCCTGGGATTCTGATAGTTCCCAAGTTCCTTGGGGATTTCCTATCCCTGCCCCCGTCATCTGGACAGATAGAGTCAGGGCTGCTTCAGTATATAACGCACCGGGTTTTCCCTCAGGTACAGGATTTTCCTGAGGAAGCTGACAGGCACCTAGAAGAAAAACCATGAGACTGATGAGTATCAATTTTTTAGTCATCGCGGTAAACCTGGGATAATATTCTCTGGTTGTATTGTACCGAATTCCAGGCTGAGAAGGGAAGAGAAACAGGGTCTTCTTTCTATCAAGTTATGTTTGAGGAGGAAGACTCACGACCAGATCCCCTGATCAGATCCAGCGAGTGCTGGAGATATTTATCGATAGGATAGGAGTAAGCTTCATTCAATTCAACCCAGACATATTCCTGGGCTTCATCATTAAGAATTACCTGATCTCCTTTTACACGGCAGATAAAATCAAAAAATATGTAGTGCTTTTTCTCCCAGAAACTTTCATCGTAAATAAATTCCTGGTAGCATAAAAACTCCGCCTCGATCAATTCCAATCCGGTTTCCTCCCGAATTTCACGATTGAGAGCATCTAATAATTTTTCCCCCATTTCAACATGGCCGCCAGGTATGGTGTAATTCCCTTTCCATTTATGCGTTTTCACCAATAACAACTGGTCGTTTTCATTAAAGATCAATGCGCCAACGGTTGGCTCGGGAAATTGTTGACTCTTCTTCATATAAATACCTATTGAATTCACCTTGCATAAATGCAGAATTATCCGGACAGGCTTCCCTGCATCGACCAGGGTCCCGTCCAGGTAATGGACACATTGCATATCTTGCCTATTAAATCCTGATCACTTTCAACAAATACTAATTTATTGGTAGGAGTTCTGCCCCGCCAGCGGCCTTTTTGTTCTCCCTCGAAGAGAACTTCAACTGTTTGATCAAGATATTTCTGATTGATTTCAGCAGCAATTTTTTCCTGGAGGGTTTCAATCTGCCTGAACCGGATCCATTTTTCTTCATCAGTCACGTCATCTTCCATTTTTCGGGCTGCAGTGGTTCCCGGGCGTACTGAATAACGTGCCAGGTGAACCACATCGAGCCTTAACTCATCCAAAAGATCATAGGTGCTTTGAAATTGTTCAGCAGTCTCTCCCGGAAATCCTACAATTACATCAGTGGCAATACTAGATCCGGGAATTCTTTCTCGTATATCGCCAACCAGCTGCCTGTACTCCTCAACAGAATATTCCCGTTTCATATTCGTTAAGACCTGATCGTGGCCAGCTTGATGGGGAACTTCAATGTGAGGCATCACCTTGGGCAGGTCAGCTACCGTATCCATCAAATCATGACTGAACCAGTTAGGATGTGAAGTTAAGAAACGGATCCTCTTTAATCCTTCAATCTCGTGAGTGAGCTCCAGCAGCCGGGACAGGGAAGTTTTTTCCGGCAGATCCAAACCATAACGATCAACTATTTGTCCCAGCAAAGTTATTTCCTTCACTCCCTGGGAAACCAGTGATCGGACCTCATTGATGACATCCTCAACCGGTCGGCTGCGTTCAATACCACGCCGGTAAGGAATAATACAGTAGGTGCAAGCATGGGAACAACCCAGGACCACCGGAACAAAAGCAGATACCAGCTGATCTTGGTCAGCTTCGGGCAATGTGAGTTCCCCGTCCATAAACGCAAATCGTCGAGATGTTGCTTCCTGCTGCCAGGCCTTGGTTTCTTCCTGGTTAAGATAGGACATCAATGGACCCGGATCTGAGGGAGCCGAAAATACATCCACGTGTGGGAATTGGGCTTCCAATTCCTCAGTGCCCTTGATCCCTACCAGGCAGCCCATCACATTGATAACAACATTCGGACGGCTTTTCTTGAGGTTTTTAAGAGAGCTTATCCTGCCCACGGCGCTGTCCTCAGCACTTTGGCGGACCACGCAGGTATTCAGAACAACTACATCAGCATCTTCTGCCCGTTCTGTTGATTGATAGTTTAATCCTTCCAGGGCTGATGAAACACGGCGGGAATCAGCCACATTCATCTGACAGCCGGAAGTCCAGATATGATATTTCATGGGTGCCATTATATCGGTTGATGGTTCAGCGTCAAGTAGGGACGAAGTTCCTTTAAGGGACTTTGTCTCTCAAAAACAAAAATCACCCCTCGGGAATTTTCTACATTTCCCGGGGAGCGAAACGATAGGTTTGAATAATAAATTTTCTTAGAATCCGATCAATCCAGGGTCAAGTTTGCTTCCTGGATCAATATTCTTTCAAGGGCCATGGTATGACTGCAGCGTTCTCTGGTTTGGAAAAAATCACAATCACAAGTCCATTTACCATCCTGGAACGATATCAAGTGGGGATTATTCTGTCCCTGAAAGGTCACTGATAAAGAATTGATCTTAATTCGTTCTCGCTCGATGGCATATTGTTTTGATTTTTGAATTTTCCCAATCATTCCAGAATCCATTTTATTCCCTCCACGTCTGAAAATAAAAAGCACGCGACCTGATGGCGCGTGCTGTAATTCCTAAAATTCAACTATTCTTTTTGAGTTATCCTTTCCCATAATGGACCGCCTTTAGTTCTTCCCAAGTATAAGCTTAGATCAAAAGAAAGTCAATATTTAGCTGCCCCGCGACCTAAACCCGGACATTTTTCCAGGCATCAAAGAGGATATTCATAAATAGATCATAATCTGTGATCAAGGCCGGCATATTTACGCCAGCCCCCCTGTTGGTCTCAACCAGAATCAAGGTGCCATCTTCCAGATCGGAAATGGAAGATCGCATCGTAACCCGGTGTTCATTAAATAGCTTGGGGCAGGAGATATAAATGGCTGGCAGTAGATCCCAGAGATAAAAATTGCCAAGGCCTGTGAAAACCGCATGCAAAATTAACCAATTGCGCACTATCCGGCGGGTTTTCACACTCCAGAAAGCGAGTTTTTTTAGATCGCTCCAGGTAAAAGGGGCCTGCATACAAATCTGAGCAGTCATTAAGGTAACTTGTGTGGGAGCGTTTAGCACCAGGTAAGAGGCTTCCGGGTCGGCTGAGAGATTCAGCTCATTAACAACTCGCCGGCCCATCTTTACCGGACGCAAGTATCCCCCCATGCAGACAATGCTTTTTAAGTTGTTGAAAAAACCCGAGTCAAGTTCCTGGGCAGCTCTCAGATTACCCAGAGGTCCAGTTGCCAATAAATTAATTTCGCCGGGATAGGCTGAAGCCATTTCGATCAGGAAACGGGCCGCCTCCGTTGTACCTTCTCCCCTGCTTCCGGCTCCCTGTTTGACAGGCAGGTCATTCAACCCCAGACCTGCAGCAAGCTGGGTGGTCTGTTTATGAACCTGATCAATAGTTCCGTTGCCAAAGGTAGTTGTGATACCCAATAGATCAATATCTGTTCTTCCCAACAGATAGAACAAGGCCAGACCATCATCGATCTCCTTGGTTCTAAGCCCCAGTGTGTTATCACAATCAAAAATCACCCGTTCCATAACAACCCCTTCACCTTGACTTCAGGCTATCTGCTCGTGAGCTTCTCCCCGGGTCACCAAAGTCATGGCTATCAAACCCAGGACAAAGAACGCCGGCCCAGATAAAAAGATCGTCTTGAAATTGCTGTCAAACATGTCAATGACTGCACCCATCATCAAGGGCGCAAAGGCAGCACCAACCTGTGAGGCAAAATAATACAGGCCGGTGTAGGTTCCGAGCAGGCGTTCATCTTCAGTCGTATCGATCACCATCGGTAGCGTATTGACGTTAATTAATGCCCAGCCAATTCCGCTGATTGCCAGAACAATACCGATCTGGGTGGCTGAAGTCACAAAATAACCCAGCAGCATGTCCAGACCAAAGAGCAGGATACCGGCGATGATGGTCTTCCGCCGCCCATATTTTGCGCCAATAAATCCCGCCGGGATCGTGAATAGAATAAAGGTCACGCCCGCCAGGCCAAACAGAGTGGGCGCTAAACCTTCACTGACTCCCAGTTCATTGATCGCGTAAGATGTAAAGAATGTGCCAATTCCTTCATAAGCGATAAATAACAGGAAGATCGCTACCAGCAGGGAAAACAAACTCCGGCGGTATTTTTTGGGGATGACCGAAACTCCCTTTAACCCGCCGACTGCCTGTTCCTCTTCGCTCTGCTGGTGATCCTCTGGGTGAGGTAAATCCTCTGTTTTGGGTTCTTTGGTGGTCAAGAAAAGCAATCCCACTGCCAGGATCAAGATAGCTGCGCCGCCCAGAAAGGGATAGAGCGGATTGATATCAAACAACAAAGCCAATCCAAAAGCACCAATAATAAAACCGATCCCACCCATGAAGTTAATCACACCATTGGCTTTACTGCGCAGCGGTGAAGGGATTAAGTCCGGCATCAGGGAAATTATCGGGGTCCTTAGAATAGCCATGGCAAGCAGAACCACCGCAGTGGCAATCATAAACAATGTGAACGGGCCCATATTCTCAGAAATAACTCCATTGAATTCAGGATTGATCATACCTGCTGCCAGCGGCATTAGAATAAATGCCAGGGCAGCCAGGGGCGCAGCTGTGATGATAAAGGGATAACGCCGGCCAATACGGGTCCGAATGCGATCACTCCAAATACCGATCATAGGCAGGATTAAAATCGCAGCCAGGTTATCAATCCCCATAATGGCGCCGGTTGCGGTTGCGTTTAATCCAAATCCCAGCACATCTCTAGAACTTGCAAAGCCGGGATGTCCTGTCTGAAGAAAGATAGGCACAAAGGCGTTATACAGCTGCCAGATCACCATGGTGCCTAGAAATCCAAAGCCGATCATGAATGTCTTTTTCCAGTCAAGTTTCATTGCAATCCTCCAGAGATGTCCGTATGCAAAAAAAAATTAGCAGGAAATTACCACTGTCATTGCGAGGAAGCCGCAGGCTGACGCGGCAATCCCCTGTCGAACAAAAAACTATTGCCAGCCCCTCAACTTGTTAGGAGATTGCTTCGGGTTCCTTCGATACACGCTAAAGTGTTACTCAGGATTCCCTCGCAATGACAGTATCAAGCCAATCAACCCATAAACATTCGACAGTCAACTTTAAGTAAATTAATTTTTATACTTCATCCAGATCAAGGTCCTGGTTGGTTTAAACCAGTGAGTTTCCAGGCTTAGATTGGTTTTTCTTTTGGGGAAATTCAATCTGAGGGCTCTTTTCTGACCGGGAGAATACATCCAAACCGGCAGGAAGGCATCAAGCAATACACCTTCGGTTTCCGCAGAAGACGCAATCCACAGCCAGTCCGCGAATGTTTTGGATGACTGCCAGGAAGCCACACCGATCAATTCTTTGCCGGCCGTGATTGACCATTGGGATATTTTTGGATCAATCAGCAATAACCTCGACAAAGCTCCAGGCAAGCCACCCCGTAGATACTCAGGCCGGATGGGAAGGTGCCAGCGAACCTCGGGGGGGTAATTATTTTCCAGCCATTTGCGCTGTTGGGGCCAATGACCGGCCCGATGGGATTCTACTGAAAATTCAGGAATCTGCCAGGATAAAAACTCCCTGGGCAGGTCGCGGGGTTTTAAGATCCAGGTTGTTCTGCGGGAAATTTCCTGAAAACCATGCCGGAGATAAAGGTCAACAGCCCCCTGGTTTCCTTCATCCACCTGCAACCAGATCCCATCCAGGCGCCGCGGAACAAGGAAGTCCAACGCCTTGCGAACCAGAGATCTGGCAATTCCTTTGCGCTGGTAATCCGGGTGCACAGCTACATTGGCGATCATGTAATAATGTTTACTGCCAATATGATAGGGAATAAGACTCAGGTTACCAATGATTTCCCCATCTTCTTCCCAGACATATCCAGTGAACGGCATGGATACCCGGCCTGCCATTTGATAAGCCCAATCCTGGAAGCGCTGGTTGCGAGCTGAGGAACGCATTTTTTGCAGCAAGGCTTTTCCATCAGAAGTCAGGCGGTCAGCAAAACATAGCTCAACCAGATCTGACACGGAAAGCAAATCTGTTCTGACATCAAAGGCCCGGATCGGGGTGGGATCATTATGTCTCAAGATACTAACAGCCATGGGCTTGATTTTACCATTGGGGGATTGCCAGCGCTTATGTTATGCGATTATCAATGTGAGCAGGATTTCCGATCATTATTCACTCAATAAGTAATGCCGTAGGCTTAGAAATCTAAACCGCCCCAGGGGCGGTTTCTATGAGAACGCAACACATATTTGTTTATGATTTTGCCAATCGATCAAATCAAAAGAAATCAGCCCGCGATTTTAATCGTTGTGTGATTAATATTGACGAGCTTCAGTTCGATCATTCCGAGTACAGCGAAGACGAAGGGCGACCGAAGCAATCTTCTTATGAGTTGAGAATGTTTATTTATACAGGGGATTGCCACGCTCCCCTCTATTTCATTCAGGGTTGCTTTTAATGACAATTAGATCTCAATCGTTATCGTCACCGGGCCGTCATTGAGAATTTCAACCAGCATATGAGCGCCAAATTCACCTTGTTCGGTCGGCACACCCAGGTCCTGGAGGCAGGATGCAAAATATGCGGCCAGCGGTCTGGCAATCTCAGGAGGAGCAGCTTTTGTAAAGGAAGGCCGGTGTCCCCGACTGGTATCGGCAAAAAGAGTAAACTGTGGCACGACAAGGGCGCTGCCGCCGACATCAAGCAAGGATAGATTCATTTTTCCCTGGTCGTCCGGGAAAATTCTCAGTTGAGCTGTTTTTTTAGCTAATGCTTGAGCCACTTTACGGGTGTCATCTGGTCCTACACCCAGCAAAACCACCAATCCCCGGGTGATTTCAGCAATTTGTACTCCACTCACTGATACGCTGCCCCGGCTGACCCGCTGAAGAACCGCTTTCATTATCTGTCCTCAGCTCCTAAAAAATCCAATTGCAGCCCGGACCTCTTCCATGGTTTCTGAAGCGATCACCCGGGCTCGTTTGGCGCCGTCAAGCAAAATGTCACGCACCTTGTCAGGATCTTTTTCCAATTCCGCTCGTTTAGCCCGGAAAGGTTCCAGGTGTTTGTTGAGATTGGCAGCTAATTTGCGTTTACAGTCAACGCAGCCAATTTCCGCCACCCGGCAGTCCCGGTTGATCTCCTCCACTTCGCCAGAGCTTGAAAAAATCTTGTGCAGAGTGTAAACATTACAGATATCCGGATTGCCAGGGTCAGTCCGTTTAATACGTTGGGGATCAGTCATCATCTTCATGACTCGTTTTTCTGTTTCCTCTGGTGTGGCAGCCAGGTCGATGTGATTATTAAGGCTCTTGCTCATTTTCCTCACACCATCAATACCCAACACTTTGGGAATTTCCGTCACCTTGGCTTGCGGCTCCACTAAAATATCTGTCTGGAAGTGGTGATTAAACGACCTGACCACTTCTCTGGCAAATTCCAGGTGAGGTATCTGGTCAGTCCCAACTGGCACGGTGTCTGCTTTATAAAGCAGGATATCAGCGGACATCAATACCGGATAACCAACCAAACCATAATTGACATTATCGGGGTTATCCCGGACCTTCTCTTTAAAGGTGGGCAAAGCAGTCAATTTTCCAAGCGGTGTCACCATAGACAGGATGGTATGCAGCTCCATCACTTCTGGCACATGAGACTGCACAAAGATGATGCTTTCTTTGGGATCCATACCTGCTGCCAGCCAGTCAAGAGTCATCTCCAGGGTGTTGAGCTCCAGGTCCCGGGTGGTTTCAATGGTTGTTAAAGCGTGCACGTCCACAACACAATAAACACAGCGATAATCCTTCTGTAGCGCCACATAGTTCTTGATAGCGCCCAGATAGTTACCCAGGTGCTGGCGGCCAGTTGGCCTAGCACCTGAAAACACCCTGCCGAGTTTTTCAGCCATTAATGATCACTCCTTGATGTACTTTTCAAACAGCTCGAGGATTTCGGGAGGATCAGCGTGTCGACCTGTTTCCAGTTTTGAATAAATTAAATCGCCATTTATCATGATCTCATAAGCTCCTCCATCACTTGGAATCAGCTCAATATCAGCGATAATATCTTTGTAATTCTTTTTTAAGGCACCCTCCAAACTGAGGGCTCTGGGAATATAGTTTCAAGGCACACAATATTCGATGGAAATCTTGTACATACACTTCCTCCATTTTAGTATCGCAACCTAGTATAACGCAAATTTTATGGATTATGATCAAACTGGAATTAAAAAATCAGGCCTGCAGTGTATCCTGCAGGCCTGATGCATATGTGCCCGTAATCAACCTAATACTTATCATAATGTTCACGTGTCGTAATTGATCCTGTCGGAACCCTCGGGGTCCAGATAACCAATCTTTACTATTTTGAATATCGGTGAGATCGACTTCAATATAAGAATCAAATATCTCCGGTTATTTCAACCTTGGTCAGGGTTTCTAGATCCAGTTCTTGAGGACTCTGCTGATCTTCCTGATAATCTTCTTCAATCAGATCCAAAAATACTTTTACAACTCGTGGATCAAAATGTTTTCCGGATTGTTTTTTCATATGGAGCAGTGCCTCAGATCTTGTAAAGGCTTTCCGATAAGGCCGGCCGGACTGTAAAGCATCCCAAACATCCACCACTGCAAATATTCTGGCTGGCAAAGGGATGTCTTCGCTTTCTATTCCATGAGGATAACCATTTCCATCCCAGCGTTCGTGGTGATAGAGTGGTATATCAAGAGCGGAACCCAATCCATCGATGGGTTGGAGCAATTCATAAGCATCAAGAGGGTGCCGTCCTATCTGCTTCCTTTCCTCTTTAGTCAGTCTGCCGTTCTTTAACAATATTTGGTCAGGGATGCCCATCTTGCCAATATCATGCAGCAGCGCCCCTCTCTGAAGATCAATCAAAGTATCTCCTTCCAGTCCCAGTTTGGCAGCCAGCTTCATCGTTAATTCCTCAACCCGGCGCCAATGTCCTTCCGATTCAATACCTCTCAATTCCATGGCTTGTGCCCATCCCCTAATAATGGCGTCAAAGCCAAGGGTGATTTTGTTTCGAGACCGTATTAAATCATCATGGAGATTTTGATTATCAATCGCCAGGGCAGCCAACCCAGCTATCATTTCCAAAAGATCGATCCAATCCTGACCTGGATCAAGTTTTTCGCGGTGAAAAATTTCCAATACGCCAACTATCCGATTTTTAGCATGCAGCGGAACTGCAAAATAGGATACAAAACCTTCGGAATTAAAATCAGCTGACCTGTTATCTTTCCGATCATCTTTGGACAAATCAAGAACTTGAACCATTTTCTTCGTTTCGGCTGCCTGTCCGGCTAAACCTTCCCCGATCTCCAGGTCTGTATGTTGTAAGATGTTCTCTCGGAAACCGGTTTGAGTAATAAATTTGAGTGATTTTAAGATAGGATGAAAATACAAGATATCAGCTGCGTGAACGCCCAATTCCCCGACCAGGTTATCAACGAGAATATCCAGCGTAGAAGGCAGGGAAAGGTTCTCCAAGATCACTTGCTCAATACGCTGAAGACTGGACAGTTTTTTTACCAGCACCTGAGATTCCTGGAACAGATAGGCTTTCTGCAAACCTATTGCCACAACATTGGCCATTCTGGTTATCAATAACAGGTCGGCATTATTGAAGCTGTCAGCTTGCCGGCTGAGCAGCTGCAGCACAGCGATCACCTTGTCATCAACAACTACTGGAGCAAGCAGGGTGGCACAGTTACCATCATCATCCCCTCCTAGATCATTTTCATCCCGGTATTGCGCTAATCTATCAATAATTAGAGGTACCTTGTCATTTAGAAATTGATGTCTAAGGTCTTGATCAAGACTGTCAAATCGGTCCCGATTGTTTTCATTAACTTCGGCCGGATTGCTCCTATCCCAAACATATTCAAGTTGGATAAGTTTCCGGGACTGGTCATACTTAAAAATGTTCGAGCCATCTGCTTTGATTAACTCTTGTGCATGGATGGCAATACTATGATACATATCCTCTAGTTTCAGACTGGTTCCCATCTCTATGGCCAGATCATCAATAAGCTCTTGCTGTATCCTGGTTTGTTCCTTTTCATCCTCTGCCAGTAATTTATCGGTGATATCGTGGATAAAACCCTGGTAACCAACCAGTTTTCCGCCAATTTCATAAGGTGTTGCGGATACCAAAGTTTCAATTTTGCTACCATCTTTTTTCTTGAATTTGAGGGGATAATCTTTTAGGAATCCTTCCTGTTCAATTACTTTCATATATTCTGCTCGGTCTTCAGAATTCCAGAACAAATCCATCACGCTATCATTCCAGATTTGCTCCTCGTCCTGATACTCAAACAGCCTCAGGGTGGATTCGTTCATATCAATCCAGCGTCCGTTTGTTGATGTGACAAACATAGCATCCTTGGAGGTCTGGAAGAATCTGCGGTAGATTTCCCTGCTCTCTTTCAAATCCTCCAACGCCTGGGTTCGGTATAGGGTCTCCTCTGTTAATCGCTGGTTAGACTCAATTAATACATGGGTTCGGTCAGCAACAATCTCTTCCAGATTTTGCTGATATTCTTGGGCTTGTTTATCTTTTTCCAATCGCAGGAGTGTCCTCTCAATAGAGTTCATTAATTCAGGCAGGTAATCATTGTGTGAGTCTGCGAGAATACAATCCGTTGCCCCGAATTTAAAGGCCTGCAACGCAATCTTCTCCCCTCCTTGCCGGGTTATCATTATCCAGGGAAGATCCTCTACATCAGCAACAAGGTCAAAGGCAGTGAAATCTCCAATTTTATACTCTGTCAGAATTAAATCGATATCCATCGATCCGAGGATTTTCCTGGCTTCTTTTAGAGTTCTCACAGAGTGAAGTTGATAAGATTTGGATTTTTCAGTAATATGATCAGATAAAGCTCCCTGATCATTATTACCATCAACACTCAGAATATTAAATTTTGGCTTCATAGGTTTATCCTATTCATAATGTGCTTTCATTCTCTTCAACAAAACATTTAACAGACAATATACCTTTCAGTAATATTGCCGCTAGGTGTCGTTAAATTAAAATTCTTCAAATCAGTATTCAGTATATAAAAAGTAATCCTAAATGCAATCTCACCAGATTACAAAAATGTTAGGAAATCTCTAATTTTCCCTCCGGGAGATTACAAATCACCTCCTTAAGGCACTTGTTATGATCTTGGAGGTAATCATAGTTTTTCAGAGAATCGGATGAGATTATTCATATTACAAATCAATCAGTATTTGCACTGTATCCCATATAAGACAATTATTCAGGGGGATCTTGGCATCTTTCATCTGTCTTATGCTACAATCGAAATCAAACTATGAGTACTATCACCGATATCCGGCAACCTCCCCTGGCCGGCCGCTGGTATCCATCAGACCCCAAAAAACTTGCCGATTCTATCGACGGTTATATCCAGGCAGCCCAAATCCCTGAACTGGGTGGCGAAGTGATCGCCCTGATCTCTCCCCATGCCGGACTCACCTATTCCGGCCCGGTGGCAGGATACTGTTTTGCTGCAATAAAAGACCTTCAACCGGAATTAGTGGTCATTCTTTCCCCCTATCACGCCTACCATGAGGGAGCCATTCTCACAACAGCGCATCAGGCTTACCAGACACCACTCGGCGTTATTCCAGTCGATCAGGATAAAATCAAGTATATTGAATCGAAACTGGTGGAAAAGACCGGGGTTCAAATAAGGATGGTCCGGGACGACGAGGAGCATGCCATTGAGATCCTGCTGCCTTTTTTTCAAAGGTCACTGAGCCGCCCTTTTCGCCTGCTGCCATTGATGATCCGGGACCAGAACCCCCGGTTAATGAGGGAATTGGGGAATATGCTGGCGGGGTTGATCAATGAAGAGAACACACTGCTTGCAGCCAGTTCTGATCTATCCCATTTCCATCCCTCAGAAGAAGCTCGGAAGCTGGATCAAAATATTATCAAGCAGATCATTGACCTTAATCCGGAAGGATTGTACGATGTCCAGGAAGATGGAACAGGATCAGCCTGCGGATTGGGCTCCCTGGCATCTGTGATCTGGGCTGCCAAGGAAACCGGACCTATCAAAGCCCATCATCTTCATTACTCCCATTCCGGAGATATCACTGGAGACAATACTAGAGTGGTTGGATATACCGCAGCGGTAATAACTCGCGAATAATCCCTGAAAACTTATGATTTGGAACTTTTTACTTATTATCGTTCTAGTTGCATTAAATGGTTTTTTTGTCGCCGCAGAATTTGCGGTGATTACAGCCCGGAAATCCCGCATTCGGTCGCAGGCTAATCAAGGCAACCAAGCCGCAAAGCTGGTGCTAACCTGGTTAGATAATCCACAAGCCCGTGACAAATTGATCGCGGCAGCCCAACTGGGGATCACTATTGTCAGCCTGGCATTGGGCGCTGTTGGTGAAAACACATTTGAAGCCCTGCTGGAGCCTGTTTTTCACTCCCTGGAAATCCCTGTTCAGTGGAGCCGCCTCGAACCGTTCCTGACAGCCCTTCCGCTGGTTATATCATTGATCATTGTCACCAGTCTGCATGTTGTATTGGGCGAACAGGTGCCCAAGGTGGCTGCGCTTGAAGCCCCAGAAAAGTTTTCCCTGTTTGTGGCAACCCCCATGAAATGGTTCAGCACAATATTTACCTGGTTCGTAAATATTCTTGATTGGGCAACCCGAAGCATTCTGGGCTTGGTGGGCATAAAAAGTTCCGGCGGCAGCCATTCTGTTATCTATACAGTTGATGAACTGAAAGAGCTCCTGGCAGAATCTGAGCAACTAGGAACCATTGAACCGCCCCAGCTGGAAATGCTGGATGCTGTCTTTGATTTCAACCAGCTGCTGGTCCGGCAAGTGATGATCCCAAGGACAGAAATAATTGCCATCCCTGCCGGAATGTCACTGGATGACAGCATTAACATTGCCATCATGTCACGGTTTACCAAGTTTCCTGTTTACGAGGGAGATCTGGATAAAATAACAGGCATCGTTCACAGCAAAGATTTATTGCGTGCTAAACAAAAAGACCCCAATGGAAATCAAACGACGGCGGATCTGGCACGTGAACCGCTGATGGTACCAGAAAGCAGTTCTGTCCGGACCTTGCTGAACTTATTCCAAGATCACAGTCGTCATATCGCTATTGTGTTAGATGAGTATGGTGGCACAGCCGGGTTGATCACCCTGGAAGATCTGCTTGAAGAAATTGTCGGGGAAGTTAATAATCCCTTTGATGACGAGGTTCCAGAAATCCAGCGGGTCAACCAGAATACGGTCCTGGTTGATGGACTGGCTGCCATTGAGGATGTCAACGAATCCCTGGGAACCACGTTTCAAGATCAAAATTACGATACCATCGCTGGTTATTTCCTGGGACATCTGGACCATATCCCCAAAATTGGAGAAGAAATCACCCTGGATAGTGGGATCCAACTGCAGGTGGTTGAAATGGACGGACTGAGAATTTCAAAGGTCCAAATCAGGGGAGTGTAATCTGCATGCCATCCAGCGATCTACCCCAAGCTGTATATGCCCGCATCGCTGTTAACGTACCTCGGGTTCAGGGTGAATTTGACTATCATTTAGCGGATGACCAGCAAATAAAAATAGCCCTGGGGCAGTTGGTTACCGTTCCATTTGGAAAACAAAATGTCCAGGGTGTCGTTATCGGATTTCCTGAAATACCTGCTGTGACCCGAACCAAAGCTGTGGGCAATATCCTGGATCCTGATCCTGTAGTTACACCATACCAGATAAAACTCGCTCAAACGATCAGCGTTAATACCCTTTCGCCACTGGGAGTGACGGTTCATGCCATGATCCCGGGGGGATTAAGCGTCAGGGCAGACTCCCAATATCAGCTCTCAGAAACCAGCCTGGCTGCCCTCGAAGCAGGGCAATCCCTCCTGGAGGAACCAAGTCCATCTCAAGCCAGATTGCTGAATTTATTAATTGAACGAGGTCCATTAAGGGGGCGCCAGTTGGACCGGGCTTTACCTCATAAAAACTGGCGGGCAACTATTGGCACTCTCGAACGCAGGGGGATCATTAGCAGCCAAACTACACTTGGTGAACCAAGTGTTCGCCCAAAACTTGAAAAACGCCTGAAATTTACCGGCGATCCCTCCCAGGCCCTGGAGCAAATGGATACTCTGGCCAGGAAAGGTTTTCCCGAAGCGCTGGCTCGCAGGCAGGCGATGCTCAAAATCCTGATGGAGGAAATGGGAGAAATATCAGCTGCTTTCCTTTATAAGAAAACGGGGGGATCATACAGCGACGCCAAACAACTGGCTAAAAAAGGATTTATAGAAATCAAGCAGGTGCATGTCACCCGCGATCCACTGGTTGATGTAATTGTTAAAGTGCAGCCTGTCCCTACTTTAACCCCTGATCAGCAAAAAGTCTGGAAAAAGATCAATGAGGCGTTTTCGCAAGAAAAACCCAATCCCTTCCTGCTTCATGGTGTCACTGGGTCCGGGAAAACAGAAATATACTTGCGGGCCGTTACAGAAACTCTCAAACTGGGGAAACAAGCTATTATTCTGGTCCCGGAAATTGCTCTGACTCCCCAAACAGTGAGTCGGTTTATGAGCCGCTTCCCCGGGGAGGTAGGTATCCTGCACTCGGAATTATCCCCCGGCGAGCGGTATGATACCTGGCGCCTGGCCAGGGCAGGCAAGATAAAAATCATTGTTGGACCTCGCAGCGCTTTATTCACTCCCTTTTCTGAACCAGGATTGATCGTTGTCGATGAATGCCATGATGGCTCTTACTACCAGGGAGATCTCAATCCCCGCTACCATGCCCTGGTTTCGGCAGTTGAGTATGCCGGCATATGCGGTGCAGTATGCATTCTTGGGTCCGCCACACCTGACGTTTCAACCACTTTTGAAAGCAAAAATGGCAGCCTGGTTTATCTATCACTGCCAGAAAGGA
The DNA here is from genome assembly GCA_964448865.1 of uncultured Anaerolineales bacterium. Lineage (GTDB taxonomy): Bacteria > Chloroflexota > Anaerolineae > Anaerolineales > UBA11858 > B10-G9. The sequence goes on along the minus strand of CAYUXO010000002.1, from coordinate 1,268 downwards.
TCCTGGCCCATCGGGAAACAATTCGGAAGCAGCTCAGCCTGGCTGAAAATGGGGTCGGGGCAAATCGATATACAGACCTTACCGATGATCTTCAAATGGCTGAATTACCGGCTGTGGAAATCGTGGACATGAGAAAAGAACTGCGCCAGGGAAATCGTTCCATCTTCAGTTCTGCCTTGCAGGATTCCTTATCCAACACTTTAGGAAAAAATCAACAGGCGATCCTGTTCCTGAACCGCAGAGGCAGTGCCAGTTATGTCTTCTGCCGGGATTGCGGCCAGGCGCTGTGCTGCCCTCGCTGCGAAACATCGCTCACAGCTCATCAAGGGGAAAATTCACTGCGCTGCCATCTCTGTGGCTACCGCAGGAATATTCCTAAGACATGTCCTGCCTGCGGAAGTGAGCGCATCCGCCATCTTGGAACCGGGACGGAACAGGTAGAAACCACTTTGAAAAAACTGTTTCCGAAAGTTCGCACACTGCGCTGGGACCGGGACACAACCCGGAAAAAAGGCGCCCATTGGAATATCATGGAGGGTTTCTCCAGCCATCAAGCCGATGTTCTGATTGGAACCCAGATGCTTGCCAAGGGTTTGGACTTACCCTTGGTCACCCTGGTGGGAGTGGTTCTGGCGGATTCCGGTCTGCACCTGCCGGATTATAAAGCTTCCGAACGGACCTTCCAGGTGCTGACCCAGGTAGCTGGTCGGGCTGGCCGAAGTCCATTAGGCGGCAAAGTGATCCTGCAGACATTCGATCCCGATCATTATGTCATCCAGGCGGCTGCCGGGCATGATTACCAGGATTTCTACAATCAGGAAATTAAACATCGCCGCGAGTTGGGATATCCCCCGTTTACAAATCTGGTTCGTCTGGAAACACGATCCCGGGACCATCAGGTCGCGGAATCCAAATCCAGAGCCTATGCTGAGGCCATGAAGGGCTGGATTAAAAACGAGGGTTATCGCGCGACCAGGCTAGTTGGTCCGGTGCCGGCCTATTTCAGAAAGATCCGGGGGGAGTATCGCTGGCAAATTTTGTTAAAAGGACCCAATCCTGTCCAGCTGGTGCGCGACCATCCCCCTGACCCGGACTGGATCGTTGAGGTGAATCCACCGGTGATTTTGTGAAGGGGAGTGGTATAGAGACAAGGCAACTAAGATATGAGGGGGAGGAAGAAGAAAATAATCAAGCGTTGAAAGGTTGGCTCTACTGAAAAAAGGGGGGTAAAAAGAAGCAATTCTTAGGAATTTAACTTATACTTTCAA
>CAYUXO010000001.1:0-85787 GCA_964448865.1 uncultured Anaerolineales bacterium | reverse complement strand
TAAGATTGAGCCTGAACCCAAAGACCCCATATATATAGAAACGGTTTACGGCACAGGGTACCGTTTTGCCAGAGAGAGGGGTTAAATCCAATGCGCTCAATCAGTGTAAAAATAATTCTGGTGCTGGTTGTCGTAAGTCTCGCAGGCTCTCTTTTCACTGCTTTTTATATCCAAAACCGCACACAGAATGCTTTTGACAATTTCCTCAAGGATCAAGACCAGCAGATTCTGGTCGAAGTATTAACAGACTACTACCAGCAATATCAGAGCTGGGACGGAGTTAATGAAGTATTCAAGCAGATGGCCCTTTACAGCGGTTCAAACTCCAGTGGGGGCGAATCCGGGAGCAACAATCCAAACCGTCCATTTGACCGTGGATCACTACCCTTCGTTTTAGCCTTAGAATCAGGTCTGATCATTGCCGGGGGAACAAACCACACAGGGTATCAAATAGGCGATACCTTACCTGAAAAGGAACTGACAAATGGTTTAAAGTTGGATTATGAGGGAGAAAATATAGGTTGGCTGATAGCAGGTCCTGCTCCGCAATTGAGAAATAATCCTCAGCAAAGCTTCTTTAATACAGTTCAGCAGGGTTTGATAATCAGCTCCCTGGTCACACTTTTTATAGCCTTGACTCTGGGAGGGATATTGATCGTATCCTTTACACGTCCTATTCGAAAATTAGCCGATGCAACTGAAGCAGTCGCAGACGGCGAACTGGGTTATCAAGTGGATATCAACTCAGCAGATGAACTGGGCAGACTCGCTGCTTCATTTAACATCATGAGCGCCGATTTGAAAAAAGCTGATCAAGCCCGTAAACAAATAACAGCTGATATCGCCCATGATCTGAGAACTCCTCTCAGCGTAATGCTTGGTTACACTGAAGCCATGAGTGATGGAAAATTGGAAGGAAGCGAAGAGATATACCAGGTAATGCATCAGCAAGCTCAGCACCTGAATTATTTAATTACTGATCTAAGAACTCTCTCTCTGTTGGATTCCAATGAACTCACTTTTCAGATCCAGAATATTGACCCTGGCATAATACTCCGTCAGGTAAAAATGGCTTTCACATCGCTTGCCGATGAAAAAGGCATCCAGCTGACCCTGCAAATTGACCAGGAACTTCCCAGAGTAAATCTGGACCCAAACCGACTGAACCAAATTCTTGGCAATTTACTCAGCAATGCCATAAATATCTTGGAGACCGGTGGAGAAATAAAAATTTCTTCTCAGATAGATCAAAATGAATATCATTTCAAGGTTTGGGATAATGGGCCCGGAATTAAGAAAGAAGAGATCCCCCATCTCTTTGACCGATTCTACAGGACAGACAAAGCCAGAAATACTGATAATGGATCATCCGGATTAGGTCTGGCAATCACAAAAAAACTTGTTGAAGCCCAGGATGGAAAGATCTCAGTTGAAAGTGAACCCGGGCAGGGAACCACGTTCAAGGTATCTTTTCCGATTACCAGAAAATAATCAATCGTCCCCCTAAATCTAAGATAGTTTTAGCAAAGGAAACCGTTTCCTAAGTGGTATGCACTCTGTAAACCGGACAGATAAATAGAGCCCTCTCTGAGTATATTATTCAAACTGACGTCTAAATTCAAAAGGCGTCAGTTTTGTTCTATCTAAGGTATAGCCACCTGACTTGATCTTCCTCATTTCAGGGATTGAAATCCTCAGATAGGACATCCCTCAGAAATCAAGGGTTGTCCGAGCGTCGATCTGCATCAACGCTTAACGGGGAAAGATTATCTATAAGGAATTAAGATCCATTTGATAGGTCCTTGTCTGTTCAGGAATCAATCAATACGTCCCCGGAGGAGGACGTTTGGTCTGAGCGAAGGCGAAGACCCCTCTGAGGACTTCAGTCCCTGGGCATGACAAGGAAACACCTCCCAAATTGAAAATAGACGAGAGGTGTTCTTAATTTTGTGTCTTTTTTTTGGGGTTCAGTTCACAGAGAATACCGTTTCTTAAATTAAGCTCCGGGAGTTTATATAAACTCCCAGAGCTCATTCCATTTCTTGGAATTTTTTTATCAACTACTTGCTTTTTCTTCCAGCAGAAAGATCAACTTCTCAACAAGGGGAACAGTAAAGCGGTTATTTCTGAAGGAACTCCCTCCATCTTCTTCCCGCTCAGCCTGCATGGTGGCAACCAACTCGGGATCCATACCTTCTGCTCCCCGACCACCACCTTGCCCGCCGCCCGGTCCTGTGCCTTCAGGAAAACCATCAGGCCTAGTAGCACCTGAGCCATCACCTGAACCAGCTGCCCTCAAATCTTCGAAAATCCCTAACTCATTTATCAGAGTCATCAGATCCTCCTGGATAAGTTCCAGGCCGGCGATATAACTTACCTGATCCGTGGTCATCAGGTTTAGAATTTCATTGATCAGGGCATCCAATTCTTCAGGAGCAGTAGTATCACTTTCGGTCAGTGAAATATAAAGTTTCCAATAAGGAACCAGGCTGCCCGCCAAATCTGCGTCTACCGCCAGGTCAGTTTCTTCCAGCAGCAGTGTACCCACCGCTAACTGCAATGCAGGCGATAGAGCGTTATCCGCGAAATCAGTCGGTAATTCTACATTTCCGGTTGCCCCTCCGTTCTTTTCTACCGTATTAACCCCTGTTGTTTCCGTTCCGCAGGCTGTTAACAAAAGCAAAACAATCATGATCAAGCCAATATTCTTAAATTTAAACATCGTATCCATCCTTTTACAATCAGTAATTTCCTATTAATACAACATCTCCAACCGATAATCCGTCAATAACTTCTACGTATATCACATCTCTCAATCCGAGAGTGATCTCCCGCAGAAAGTACTCACGTTCTTCCAATACCAAAACCGTACCATGATCATTATCGTCTTCTTGTAGACCCTCTAAGGGAAGCAGGACCGCATTTATTTCTTCGCCAGCAATAATTTCTATCGAAGCTGTTGACTGCAGGGGAAAACCAGCCCAGCCAGTCAAGGCTGTATCCAACTCGATCAGCGCATTTACTGTTGTCGTGTTTTGCCTGGTTTGCAAAGCAGGGTCAACGAAAATGATCTGCCCAAATAAATCTTGTCCGGGAAAAGGTCAAATACAACTTCCACCGGATTACCATCTTTAACCAATTGCCAATCGCTTTCATCAAAGGAGGCATTCAGGGTAGGTGGGTCCAGTTGAGCAATTTTCATTACACCATTCTTTGTTACCTTATCCAGCTCGTTAGTTTTAATTTCCACAACTATTCCATTGATGGGGGAAACTAATTGGGTTGCTTCCAGATCTTCCCGGGCATTTATCAACGAATCCCTGGTGTTTTCAAACACGGTTAGTTTAGAGCCATAAGCGAATTCAGGTAAGACTCCACCTGTTATTGCAGCATAATATGTTTCAGCTTCTTCAACTCTTGCTTTTGCGGCAGCTACTTCCGCCCGGACCAACCCAATCTCTGTATCAGAAGGAGGATCGTAATAATCATGCCAGAAACCAAATTTGTCCCGCCAGCGGAAATTGAAATACTCTGGCACATATTCCTCATGATAGGTTTCCCAATTCAACTCCAGGCTTAACAGTGCCAGATCAACTGCCGCCTGTGCATTAGTGATCTTTTGTTCGGCTGTGTCTGAAAGATCCAACTCTGGGTCATTCAACGCTTCCTGGAGCTCTTTTTCAGCATTATTTAATCTTGTCTCAGCTTTATAAACATAGGGACTTATCAAAAACCTCAATTCTGCTTCTGTGCTGAGAACTGTTTTTTGGGCTTCTGCAATTTCCAAAGCAGCTGCAGCAACTGCAGCGTCAGAGGTCTTCTCCCTCAAGGCAGATTCTGCTTTTTTCATTTTTTTAAGGGGATCTCGATCATCCAGGACCGCTAAAATCTGACCTGAACTAACTTCATCACCAACTTCCACCAGGATCTCTACAACGATTCCTCCCGTATCAAAGGCCAGTTCGATTTCAACAGCTGATATGAGTGTCCCACTGCCAAAAGAAGATACCCTGATATCACCAGCGCGAATAGTTGTTGTCGTTTGATTGGTGCTGCTTGTGTCGGTATCCGGTTTTATCAACAGGAAGGTGCCCAGGCTTGCCAGACCAAGGCTGATGACTACAATCAGCGGCCAGAATTTTGTTAATATTGATGGTTTCTTTTTTTGCTCTTTCATTCTTTTGCCTGTTAGTTTCAAAATTCGTTTTTATTATTTCCAACCTCGATCACCTTTCATTCCCAGGTATTAAATATGCCGGGGAGGAAAAAGTGATCAAAAGAGAGGATTATCTTATTTATTCATAACGCAGGGCTTCGATGGGATCCAGCTGCGCTGCCTGATTAGCAGGATAGAATCCGAAGAACACCCCAATTGTGGCTGCTGAACCGAACGCCAGCAGCACCGAGCTGGCAACAATCTCTGTTCGCATACCGCTTGCCTGGCCAAATAACCAGGAGCCGATCACACCTGATGCCACACCGATCAAGCCACCAATTAAACTGAGCAGTAATGCTTCAGTAAGAAATTGCCAGCGAATATCGCTTGGGGTGGCACCCACAGACTGGCGGATACCGATCTCTCGGGTGCGCTCAGTCACACTCACCAGCATGATATTCATAATCCCGATTCCACCAACAATCAGAGATACTCCTGCCACCCAGGCCAGAAGGGATCGAAATGCAGCCGTGGTAGATTCCTGGGTGCTGATAATATCCTGTTGGGTAGTGATCACAAAATCAGGGTCCTCCAAGGTAACATCATGTCTTTTTACCAATAGGAGCTGTGTCTGGTAGATAACATCATCCAGAGTTCGTTCTCCCTCTGCTCCTACTGATTCATCTACTTCTACATAGATCAAACGGACCCGATCACCCATAAAACGGGAAAACTGGTTGTTGGTCAGTTTTTCAAGCACAATGGTTATTGGTGTATAGAGTCGGGAATCATAATCCACATCTCCAACCATACCTTTTTCATCAAAGACTCCCACTACTGTTAGGCGAATATTGCCACCAACCGTAATCGTCTGACCGAAGGGATCCTGTTCACCAAAAAATTCCTCAGCAAGGCTGCTTCCTAAAACAGCGATGGGTGTGGTTCGATCAATCTCCTGCTGAGTGAAATAACGGCCGCTGGCAAGATCCATATCCCTTACAGATGGGAAATCAGCCGTTGTTCCCATAATCGTGAGATCTTCCAGTGTTACATCACCAGCTTTCGCTGATTGCGTGGAACTTTGTTCAACAACTACACCGGCAATACCAGATATTTGATCTGCAATTGCAAAGGCATCATCGTAAACCAGACCTCCGATTGTCATACCTCCCCCGGGAACTCCTCGACCGAAATTTGCAGAGACATAGATCAAGTTAGATCCCAATCCGGTTATTTGATCTTGGATAGTTGCTTCTGTGCCAGCGCTGATGGCAATCATGATAATTACGGCCGCAACACCGATTATGATGCCCAGCATGGTAAGCAGTGAGCGTATTTTATTTTTTAACAATGCCAGCCAGGCAATCTTGATAACTTTTGATGGCTTCATTTTATTTTCCCTTCTTGCCGTTTTTCACTATCTGGGAAACTTTCCCATCCAGTAAATGAATAGTTCGATCTGTATAGGCCGCAATAACTGGGTCATGAGTAACCATAACAATAGTTTTGCCCTGTTTATTCAAAGACACAAGCAAATTCATGATCTCTGCCCCTGATTTACTATCCAGATTCCCGGTTGGTTCATCAGCCAGAACCATTACAGGATCATTCACCAGGGCTCTGGCAATGGAAACTCGCTGCTGCTGCCCTCCTGAAAGCTCCTGTGGTTCATGGTAAATACGATCCCCCAATCCAACAGTTTCCAGGATTTTAACTGCTTTTTCCAGTTGTTCTTCATCTGTTAGGGGAGAAGTCCGATTATAGAATAGTGGCAGAATTACATTCTGCAATGCCGAAGTTCTCGCAAGCAGGTTATAACTCTGAAAGATAAATCCCAAGTTCTGGTTGCGAATTTGCGCTAACTCAACCTTATTCAGGTTGCTGACATCTTCGCCATCCAAAAAATACTCCCCGGATGTTGGACTCATTAAACAACCCAGAACATTCATTAATGTGCTTTTACCTGACCCGGAAGGACCCATGATCGCCACAAATTCCCCTTCCTGAACCGAAATGGACGCTCCATCCAGAGCCCGGACCTCAAATTCACCCATCTGGTAGATTTTTACCAATTCCCTGCCGTCAATTATCGCTTTTTTCTTCATTATTGATTTGTCTCCACCTGGCCAGTTGTCACCACATCACCTTGTTTTAACCCTGAAATGATTTCGGCAAATATTAAGTCCTGCAGACCTACTTCCACCAATCTCATCCGGGGTTGGCCATCTTCCATGACAAAAACTGCGTACTCCCCGTCAGATATTTCTCGCAAGGCTTCTACTGGAACCAGAATAGCATTTTCAGCTTTGCCGCCAATAACATCCACTCCGGCAGCAGATCCAACCGGTAAATCATCCCAGCCGGTTTGAGATATATCAATTTCAACCAGGCTGTAAACGACTATGGTGTTGTTTTGTGAAATAAGGGCAGGGTCAACATGGACCACTTGGCCTACAAAGGTAGTATTTGGAAGCGCGTCAAATATCACTTCTACAGGGAATCCTTCCTGAATATTCTTCCAATCGGATTCATCGAAATAAGCATCCAGCGTGGGAGGGGTCAGGTCGGAAATAACCAGCAGAACCTCATTACCCACCATTTCTGAGACGTTGGCATTAAGTTCAGTAACGGTTCCAGAGATAGGCGCGATCAATGTAGTACCGTCTAAATCTTCCAGAGCATCTCCCACTGCTTGCCTGGACTGACGAATAGCCGATACCTGCGAGCCAGTTGCCTCTTCTGGCAGTTCTTCATTATTCTGTAAAGCGGTTAAGAGAACGTCTAATTCAGTGATTTGAGCTTTAGCCAGGCTGATCTCAGCCCGGACAGAGGCTATCTCGGCTTCTGTAGGAGCGTTGATGAAATAGACCTTGTTGTTATTGTCGTCCCTATAAAAACTTTCAAAATTATCAGGAAGATATACATCCTGATAATATTCCAGCTGGACACGAAGATTGGATTCTGCCCATTCCAAGTTTTGTTCTGCTGTTTTCAGCAGTTGGTCATTAACGTCTGAGGCAGAATTTTCTGATGCAGCCTGAGCTTCAGCCAGGACAAATGTATACTCACTTACATGTTCTTCTGCCCTGTAAACCGCGGGGCTGATCAATCCAACCAGATCGGATATATGATCTTCCAAATCGATCTTTGTATTCGCCAATTCTTTTTCAATCTTAGCGATTGCAGATGCTGATGTTAACTCCCGCAGCTCCCGCTGGGCATCCTTCAATATTTCCTGTCGGTCACTATCGTCCAGCTTGGCCAGAACATCACCAACCTCGACTTTGTCCCCCACCCTAACCAGCAGTTCTACAAGCTCCTCCTGCACACCGTCGCTGATATCGAATCTGACATCCACTTCCGCTGAGGGAATTAAAGTCCCAGCCCCTGCGGCGTAGAGAATGATATCGCCTCGTCGGGCAGTTGCTGTTTGAATAGTGAATTCCTCACTTTCAACCGATTGTGATGGCAAATACCAAAATCTGTAGGCTGAATATACTCCTCCAGCTAAAACGATTACTGCCAGGGCGATAATCCAGTATTTCCTGGTTGATAATTCTTTGATCTTCATCCAATTAACTCCTTAATATATAAAAGCCATTCCATAGAATAGTGTACAAAAAGCTTATTAAGGAATTATTTAGATTTTATTTAGAGATAGTGAGGGTAAACAGGAATTGGCTTTCTTACAATAAGTTCATACTCAAAGGGAACAACTAAACCCAGTATAATAAGATCAATTCAGCAGGAGTTTACACATGGCTATGTCAACCGAAGTGATCTGGGCATTTCAGATCGGATCTGGGATCTGCTGGACCATCGTTTACCTCCTGATCATCAAATGCGGCTTTCAAGATCAAACCTATGGGATGCCGATTGCAGCACTGGGCGCCAACATTTCCTGGGAATTCATTTTCTCGTTTATCCATCCCCATCCGGTACCCCAGGTTTACATCAACATCATCTGGTTCTTATTCGATGTCATCATTCTGTATCAAGTTTTTCGTTTTGGAAAAAAGTCTATTAATGATTCATATCCTGAAGTTTATTTCTATCCTGCAGTCTTTCTGGCTATCCTGATAGGTTTTGGGCTGGTTTTCGCAATCAGTGCTGAATTTGACGACTGGCATGGCAGGTACGCGGCTTTTGGACAAAACCTGATGATGTCGATCTTATTTGTGATAATGCTTTTTAGGCGGAAAGATCTCAGCGGTCAATCAGTGTATATTGCACTATTTAAGATGGTGGGAACAGCTTTGCCCTCCATTTTATTCTTTTCACTCGTACCTGGCTCGATCCTTATGAATACCCTTTATGTTGGGATATTGTTTTTTGATATCCTCTATTCAATACTGCTTTATAAAAAATCTATCGCAACCGGTGTGAATCCATGGAAACTAGATTGGAATCTCAAGAAACAATCCGTTAGTTCAGGTGCATAAGCCGGTTAATCTTCTCATAAAAGAACTCCCGGAGCTTTTGAGGCTCCGGGAGTTTTGTAATTATAGGCAGGAAGCGTAATCCTCCAGGGATCACTCTTCCCCACTATTGATTACTCTACGATCACCCGGTCACTTCCGCTGCGTCCAAACACTTCCGGCGAGTACATCTCCTCTGCTTTTGCAGGAGGAACTACAAAGGTTCCCGGGGTTGTGGCGCGGGCGACATAGGTGTATTCAAAAACACCATCCCACAAGAGTGATGTGAAGACCTCCGCCCGTTCATCGCGCATATTCTGGTGTTCGTACCAGGGCCACCACCACCACCATCCAAAGTAATATTCGGAGCTGTTGGGATCCTGGGGGATAGTGCCAGAAACTGCCAATGCCGGGTTAATGATTTCCAACCCTGCCGGCAGCGGGTCTACCAGGGCAACATGATAACGGCGGTTATCAGCCACCATCGTTAACCTTACCCGCACCCTTGCGCCCGCCTTGATCACCCAGGTGCCATCTTCCAAGCGAGTGACATCATCAGGATCATCTACTGCTTCATAAACCCGTTGGACCACAAATCCCATTTCCAGGGGATCCAATTTCAAATCTGTGGGGGCATACTTTAACCCCAGTCTGTAATACAACCGTCCAGGACCAACTTTATTGATGATCAAATCCTGGGTTTCCTGAGCTGTGTCCACCAGAAAGTCCATGGGGATTTCTGTCTGATGGCGCTCAGTGCTGTAGCCCACATATTCATGTTCACCGGCATAAGTATCTCCTAACCAGATCCGGGCTACAAACTCTGGCTCCTGGGCTTCGTAGGTATTGAAGTAGCGATCCAATGCCAGCAGCACAAAGACATTCTCCTGGGTGCTGGACCAATGACCCCGTTTGCGGTGGGCAAGCAGGCCATTTACCAGCTTGGGTATCAGATCGCTATTCGGGTCATCCGCAATCATGGTATCCAGCAGTACTGCATCGGTTTTTCGATCCGAGCTCAGCAGCAGGTAACTCTGGTCATCATAGTAGGTTGTGAAATTGGCGGCCCCCGGTGTTTCCACCACCCTGTTAGCAACCCAGTTTCTGATCTCGCCCAGTTCGGTCAAGGATTCAGAATCATCCACAAGCACCTGCCAGATCCAGCCAATGCCTGCCATAGAAATCCTGTCGAAACCGGATTGCTGGAAAAGATCCCTGGCTTTTGAGGAATCGGGGTCATTCATCAAATCCCGGACATATAAAGCATAGGCACTCAGTGTATTGCGGGTATATTCACTGTACCAGTAGGGATAATAATTCTCGATATAGCGCAGGTATTCCAACACCTGGAACCACATGTTTTCGGGAACATCAAATCCTTTACCATCAGCCCGGGCCAGAGCATGAGCAACGTGAATGGTATTGAAGGGGATAGAATCCTGACCACGGCGCCAATAGGGGAAACCGCCATCATAATTCTGGAGCACACCCAGTAATTCCAGGTCCCTGGCTACTCGGCTTTCCATATCTTCTGCAGATGGCAGGCCGTCAGCTTCGAAAGCACTGAGCACATCCCGCAGGGCGGCTATGCCTAGGATCCGGGATGCCATTTGCTCAGAGCACTCATAAGGATAGGAGTAAAGGTAAATTATCGCGTCTGTCAAAGCCTGCAAGGCTGTGGATGAAGTACTGATTTCCAATCCTCCAAACTGCGGGAAGACGTTTTCAGGCCTGGCTATGGGCTGCACGATCGCTCCCTGATCGATCACACCATAAGTCGCGAACGCTTCAGTTGTGGCCGGAGTGTAAACAGGAAGTTCTCCTGAGGCTGCATCCGCATAATCTCCAGATACTGCTGCAACCCTAAATCTGGCATCTCCAGCCATGTCTGCCGACATTGGGAAACGGACCTCAATGCGGTCATTGGCAGGAACGGTAACTTTCATCCCCATCTCACCATCCAACTTCAGGTTGCTGACCTGGATAATGATTTCAGCTTCAAAATCTTCTCCCGTTTGATTTTGCAAGACTATCGGCATTTCAAACTGGTCTCCAAAATTCAGGAACCTTGGGGCAGAAGGCCGTACCATCAAGGGCAGCCTGGCGGTGATATTTGCCTCGCCAGAACCGAACTGATTGCCGCTCGCATCTACAGCAACCACCATCACCCGGTAGCGGGTCAGGTTATCAGGGAGATTAATTTTCACCACTGCTTTGCCATTGCTGTTGGTTCTCACTTCAGGTGCGAAGGTAGCCAGGGGGTTAAAATCGATCCTGATGGAAATAGCTTCACCGGGTGTCGAATCATCCCCAAATCCTGCTGCCTTGGATTGCCCGGCGAAATCCATATCCGCGGCCGGCGCCCCCAGCATGGCTTCTTCAGCCATTTCTCCCTCCATAACCATGGTGGACTGGGGCATATTTCTGGCCGCATCCGCTGCTTGATCCAGCAGAACCTCCGGGTTGGTAAGGACAATACTTGCCCGGGTATAGTAGCTTGCAGTATCAGAAGGACGGGTGGCATAAAACACCGAGATCGGATCCGTCAGCTGGTAGTTAGTTAATCCCAGGATTGCCTCATCAACGATCACAACTGCCAGCTCGACATTTGCCAGAGGTTCACCAGAGGCATCCCTGACCGTGACATCCAACCAGGTATTTCCCCCCGGTTCCAATTCAGTTTCTCGGGGAGATACCAGCAGATCCAGAGTTCGTTCCAGCGGTGGAATTGATAAATTCAGCCAGCCAGTTGCAAAAGCTGGTCTGGGAGGAGCCCCTTCCAGGGCTTCACCCTGATCATTTGTCCTGGCTGTAGATCCAACCACATCTACCTGAATATGCAGGTTGGGTATGTGAGCTTCCTCAATCGTAATGTAAATAGTATGGCTGCTGCCATCCAAAGTGAAATTTTCAGTAGAGATGATGCCGCTGCGGCTGATGGTCAGTAATGCTTCCCCATTTTCAAATGGTGCCTGGACCAGTATTTCAGCCACGTCTCCTGGCTGATAGATTTCCTGATCGGGGATAAGCGTTACCTGTTCCTGCTCAACATCACGGGATGGAGGTCGCTGGCCGCCGCTTACCCAGCGGGTCATCCGGCTCTGGTTCTTCCTTCCACTAGAGTCAGTGATCACTGCCGTGATCTGGTAGCGTCCCCCTCTGGGAGTTTCAAATGTGCAGCTAACAGGTTCCGTCTTTGATCCCACTGAACACTCCTTGGCATCTACCGCAACTTCCTGCCAGCGTCCATCCTGGTATTTCCACTCCAGACGGGCAGCTGTAACCTGGATAGGTCGATCGGTAATCGGATTTCCATCCAGGTCGGTCACAATCAAATCCACTTCAAGGGGTTCTCCCTGCTGTACAAAATACCGATCCGTACGCAAGCCAACATAAAGGTCGGCCGGGTGGACCATCAAACTTGTAGAACCCGCCCAGGCCTGGCGATTGACGTCAAAAACTGTCGCTTCAGCAATTACACTATAAGGCCGGGGAACTTCCATAGCGTCAAAATCCAACCTCAGATAGTGGTTTCCTGATGCATCCGTTGTGCCGCTGAAACTATCTCCTGATGATCCCCCATTACCCTCATAGTAATAATCGTAAAACCACCAGGGAGTCCAATATCCGAAACTGAAATCAGACCAATTCGGTGGTTGATAATTGGTTTGAGTAGACATTACATACCAGTTGGTTTCAGCACCTGGAAGGGGTCCTCCAGCATAGTATTTAGCTTCAACCGCCAGAATCGCGTGATCACCCACAAAGTAGGGACCGGTGGTCTCATTGCGGGCAGTGACTTCAAATTCCGGCCTTCGGAATTCCTGCACCTGGATGGAGTGGTAATAATTCGAGTAAGAAATTCCCGACATGGTGCCAATGGGATGTAAAATCACCTGGGTATAACCAAGGTTGGCGTTTTCAGGTAGTGAGAACTTGAAATCAAAGCCTCCCAGCGCATTAACATCTGCCGTACCTGTCGCCAGCTCATTACCCTGCGATCCCATAACCTGATAGGAAACCTGGCTGACTTGATTTCCAACCAGGGCAACGTCTCCAGTTTCATGAGTTTCAATGCGCCGCATCCAACCCTTCAGGTAGACTTCTTCTCCGGGTTTATACATCTGGCGATCATCCCAGATATACCAGCGCAGCTCATCAATCAATGACCGCGGGCTCCAACTGGTATCACTCCAGTAATAGGAGGAAGGCGGCATAAAGGCAAGATCAGAACCATTTTCAGCAACCAGGTAGGATATCCCACTGTTGGGAAGGTCAAATCTGGCCACTCCATTCAAATCAGTTGTTTTTATCGTTGTCCCGGCGTCTGGTTTGATTTCAATTCCTGATAGGGGCGCACCTGTTTCCAGGTCAGTCGCCCAAACTACCATCTCTGTGTGGTCGACAAAGGCATCCAATCCAATATCACTGATCTGGACCCAAACCTGGACATGCTCCCAATAGCGTTCTTGTTCAAAAAGACCTTTGGGAGGTTTGGCGATGACCACAAATTGGTTGTTTTTCCCCTGATGGTATTCCGTGAGAGAGATATAGACCTCTGTGAGCGTATCTGATGGGGCCTCAATCGGCAGGGCTGAATCAAATACTTTCTCTCCGGGAGGTGTCAATTGCAGATCGGTCCTCTGGTAATCACGTAGATATTGTAAAAAGTCAGGCCAATCGGAGGGTTCAACAGAGTAAATTTCAACATTTAGCCTGGTGTAGTTCATAGTGAACACCGAGAGGGCAGGTTTATCTGATGCCGGATCGAGAGTGACAAAGATCTCCTCTGGACCAAATAATATCGGTTCAGCTTTGCCTATTTTGAATTTGAGGCGTTCATTCGCCCCCAGGGTCTGTCCAAACTGGTCTTTGATGGATCCATTTACAGTAACCCAATAGGTAGTTCTTCCTTGCGTATTGCCCTGAATATTGATCGTGTTGCCGTAAATATTCACTGAGGCATTGGGAAGATCCGGTTCAATGGTCACCATGCTCGCATCATATTCATCAAGATCTATGGGGTTGTTGAAACGGATATAGAGCGGTGTTAACGGCCGGCAGGGATCATCTCCCCAGGAGCAGCCGTGGTCAACAACAGCCAGAGGAGCGTAGGTGTAAAAAGAATAACTCTGGTCCGATAGTGTTAGCAGGGGTCCTTCTGCAGATGGAGTGCCAGCATTGACGGTGATGGAAATACCTGTATCGGGAGGCAGTGGTTCCAAAGCTTTGAAAGCCAGCCAGCGTCCATTCTGAGCATACTCTATTCTGCGGCTTAGATTTTCATCCGCTTTGATTTCCTCGTCCGTGGCAAGTTTAATTTGGACAGGGGAAGAACCTGCTGTTACCCGTAAATGCTCAATAACTGCGGCCGGATCGATCCGCTGATCGAAAGATATATAAAAAAGCGGTTCCAAAGGCTGGGGGCTGTGAGAGGGGTAATAATCTTCTATGATCGGCGCCGGAGTTGAAAAACTGAATTGAAGGGTGTCCTGGAGAATTTTCCCGGAAGCTGATTCTACGCCTGCAGGGATAGTCACCAGGTATTCAGTTGCCATAGGCAAACGATCATCAAGATCAGAATCTGACAGAAAATTTAATGTCCTGGTTCCCAACCATCTCCATGATCCAGGGATGAGAGGTGTTACCAGGACAGGCACATCTTCTTCAGCCAATGCTTCCAGCGTGTTGAGAGCGATCATGGGTTGATTAAAAGTGACACTGATAAAGGGAGCGATTGCTACCGGGCCTTCCGGAGCAAACCTGAGAACTTCCAACTCCTCACCAAACACAGGTTGTGGACCCGCTAGATCAGTCGAGGTAGGAAATGTCTCTGGTATAGTATCTCCGGTCAGCGGGGGAGGCAAAATCTCTTCTGGCAATCTGAAATCGACTTCAAGTCCCTGGTCGACTACCCAGGGAGTCAGTCTTGCGAGAATTGTCTCTATCTCTTCACCCGTTAAGGGTACACCTTTTACAGGCACTAAACGATCAACCTGAGTCGGTACAGCCTGGCCATCACTCAACCTGATGGACAGACCCGGCCCGGAATCACCACCATTGGCCGCAGGCATTCCCCCTTCACTTGAGCCGGTATTATTCTGATCGACAGGAATGGGCTGCGGCGTATCTGATCCTGTCCCATTCTGACCCGGTAAAACACAGGCCAGAACATTAACAGCCAGCATCAAAACTGCCAGGCTGATCATGGAAAAATGGTGGATCCTCTCAGTTCTCTTCGTCATCGGTATACTCCTCCTCATCCAAGGGATAAGTGATCCGGTTGCACAACAAATAGTCTGTCTGCCGAATCTAATTGACCAATCTAGTATCCTTTAGACGAAAAATCCTCTCTATTTGTTCCCGCAAATTCTTGGAAATATCCAGCCCTGAAATAGCAAGTTTTTTCAGCCAAATTCTCAGATCTTGTCCTGGATATACTCACGAAGTATATCTTCGGCTTCCTGCCCATCCCGGTAGGCCGCAACCTTCAATAGTGGATTGGGGTTCCCTGTGATCATTTTGGACACAACAACAGCTTTGTTGTACAAACACAATACAGGCATGCCTTGATCCAGCGCATATCCGATTTCAAAACCCACTCCATGAGAAGGTGTGCTGACTTCTGCAACCAGCAGGTCACTATCATCGATCCAGTCCACATCCCGCTGATAGATATCCCCGAGTTCCTCAAGGGCATCGATTTCTTCAATTCCGGTTTCAGCGATATGGGCAGTAGGAACTTCGATCCCCATCGACAACATAACCTGAACAAGTTTCTGGTATATTCTTTCATCTTGCCGGCCACCACTGATGGAACAGGCGAAATAGATTTTCAAGGATAATCCTTTAGGTATTACCATATATGAAAAAACTGTTATTTTGATGGTTCAGTCTAAATTCAAAATCCTGTTATGATATACTCGATTTTGCCCAAAAACATAATGTTATTTGAATTGTACCCTCGGATGATTATGGAAGGCCTTGAAATTCAAAATATTCGTAAAAGCTTTGAAGACACATCTGTCCTGGAGGGAATCTCATTCCTGCAGGCCAGAGGGGAAATCCTGGCTGTTTTGGGTCCAAGCGGGAGCGGGAAAACTACCCTGTTAGAAATCATCGCTGGTCTGATCCAACCGGACAGCGGTGATTGCCTCTGGGATGGAGCCTCACTGCTCAACATACCCACCCATGAGCGCGGGTTCGGATTAATGTTCCAGGAGTATGTACTGTTTCCCCACAAAGACGTGGAGGAAAACGTTGCCTTCGGACTTAAAATGGCAGGTGACGATAAAAAGGCAATAAACAACCGTGTAAATGCTGTCCTGGATCTGGTAGGATTGCCGGGATATAACAACCGGGATGTGAGCACTCTTTCCGGCGGGGAACAGCAGCGGGTTGCACTGGCAAGATCATTGGCTCCTGCACCAAGACTTGTCATGCTTGACGAACCTCTGGGAGCATTGGACCGGTCCATCCGGGAAAGGTTAGTAGGAGAGCTGCGCGCGATTCTCAAAAACGCCAAACAAACCGCCATCTATGTCACCCACGACCAGGAAGAAGCCTTCAGCATAGCTGACCGGGTAGTCATCCTGGGAAATGGAAAAACAGCTCAAATTGGCACAGCCCGGGAAATATATTTTCAGCCGAAATCTCCCTATGTAGCAAAATTTTTAGGAATGACCAACTTCCTGGATGGTTTCGCGCGGATCAGCAAGAGAGGATCGGAAATTGAAACAAAACTGGGAAAGTGGTTTGTCAGTAATAATTATCAGGGAAAAGGTCAGGCCCTGCTTCGACCGGATAGTATCCATTTGAGCTCTTCGGCAATATCTGGAGGATCACATATCACTGGCAAACTTATCAGCAGCATCTTCAGTGGATCAACTCACCATATCCAGGTCCTGGTCGATGGCCAGAAGCTCAAATTTACTCTCTCTAACTCAGAAAATGATCTTCCTGAGCTGAATGACCCCGTTACTATCTGGTTCTCACCTGATGAAATAATGCATTTTTACCCTGATTCAGATATAGATCCTGACTCCTCTAATTAACCCCTTATCCAATTAATAATCCAGGAATCCACTCCAGGTCCCGGTTAAAAGATAGCGAATGGCATCAACCGCCATGATCTGGACTAAGGCTGATATCAATCCTGCCAGGCCCCACCAGGACAGCCCTCTCCAATTATCAACGCTGTTTTCCTTTTTCGTTATTAATAACCAGATTACCGCGTATAAAACCATCAATAAAAACAATAAACCAGCGGTGCTGAGAAGAATGATGGGATATAAGACCAGAGGATTCCCAGTTAGAATTAACAGCCCAAGGACGACCGCTCCTCCTGCAAATATTATCCACTCTCGAAATCCCTTGATAGCAGGTCCGGGCGAATATTTATTCCAGACAGTCTGGCCTGCCAGGGGGTAAAGAAGAGCGCTGATTACCAGACCCATCCCCAGTCCGGTAAACAACCTGAGCTCATTGATCGGCTCATATAATGACCATCGATCCAACCCGGGATAAAGGTGCAGGGCTGAGTTAACTCCATCAATAAAATAAGCCAGGAAGAATACACCCAATAACATAAGATAAAACGGTTTAGGAAATCCAACCCTCTTTTTTGCCAGAATTACCTGAAGGCTAAAACCCCATAAGAACCCCAGGTACTGCCCTGAACAGCGGGCACATAGGGAAAATGGCCTGTCAGCTAAAAAAAAGGAATGGGAGCTAATTCTGTGGCAAACAGCATATCCGACTGCGTCCGTCTTGCCAAGCAAGCCCGGAGGTGTGTTAAGCAGCCAGGCCAAAAGTAAAAGAAATCCAAAGGAAACCAATAGATATTTCTTGATTCCCCTTGAAGTGGTTATCAAAGTCGTATCATTATTTTTCTGGGACATCATATATTTCCTGGATAACTATCACTCAGATATCGTTTTTTTAAGTGTCTCCAGGACATCTACCGCGGTAAGGTCCAAATTCAAGGGTGTCAGCGACGCATATCCCGCCTTAAGTGCCCCATAATCAGTTCCCTGATTGGGGATACCAGATGGCGGATCCCCACCAATCCAGTAGTATGGAACTCCCCTGGGATCCATGCGGGTTAACAACTCATCGTGATATACACGCAAACCCTGCCTGGTGATCTGGAGGCCTTTGATCTCATCCAGCGGCAGGCCGGGAACATTTAAATTGAGCACAACATCGTCTGGAAACTTCTTCTCTAGCATCATCTCCACGACCCGGCGAGCATATTCAGCTGCCGGAGCATAATCCAGGAGGCCGAGGTGATTGTCCGGGCTATCCAGGGATACGGCCAAACCTGGTAAGCCCCAGATCACAGCTTCCATAGCTGCAGTTACAGTTCCGGAATAAGTCACATCATGCCCGACATTCGCATTGGGATTAATGCCAGACACAACCAGATCAATGTCCTGGAGTATACCCAGAACTGCCAGAGCAACACAATCAGAGGGCGCTCCATCACTGGCAAGCGCAGTTGTGCCATCACTCAGCGGTATTTCTTTCACTCGCAAAGGGCGATGGAGTGTTTTAACATGTCCTGAGGCAGACCAGTTCCGGTCAGGGGCCAGGACACTGACATCCCCCAGCTCTCTCAAAGCTTTCACAAGGGCATATAAGCCCGGTGCGGTAACTCCATCATCATTGGTCACTAATATATGAGTCATGTTTTATCCAGTCCTGAATATTCTATTGGAAATAGTATTAACCCTCTCTTGGGGTGATAGGGTTCTATTATATACGAATAGGCCGGAAAACAGATATTGAAATTCTATAATTGACGGGAGTGCATTACAATGATGTCATTGTATATAAATAAGGAACTCTCATAGATAACTAATGGTTAAACCCACCCGAAAATATCCAGTCGAAATCAATATCATCACAAAACTAAGGCACTTTATTGACACATATCCCAAACAATCTGGTATGGCGGCGGGGCTGCAAGTATTCTTGGTTCAGTGATATTTCTGATTTTAGTTCTGAGGACTGGTAGAAACAAATCCGATTTGAACATTTTGAATCATTAAAAGCGGAAAGGGTTGATTCATCTTTCCGCTTTCTATTTGATGTGGGATAAGATAACGTTATTTCCTCAGCGCTGATTCCATTAGTTGTTGAATGCGGGGAATCATCGCTGCTGGATCAGGGTGTAAACCTTCAATCAATAAAGCGCTCTCAAAAATTTGTTCCACAACCAGACCGGTAAGCGAATTATCGCTCTCAAGTAATACCAGCTGTTTCATTATGGGATGGTTTGGGTTAATCTCAAGGATCTTTTTAGGAATCTGGTACTCCCGGTCCATCATGCGGTAAACTCGCTGCATTTCTTGACCTAAAGAACCTTTGGTATCAACCAAGCGGGCTACAGAATTGGTCAGCCTGTCCGTTGTGCGTACATCACTGACCTTATCTGCAAGAATTTCCTTGAAGGTATCAACCAGTGTTTGGATCTGCTCATCAGGGAGAGGTGAAGATGGTTCTTCGCCCTCCTCCCCTTCTGCAGTTTCCTCAGGAAGTACCAGGTCTGAATCGGCTACATTTTGCAGAGGATATTCTTTATAATCTCTCAATCCCATCAATAAAAATGAATCAACCGGGTCTGTTAATGTCAGAACCTCGTAACAATGGGTTTGAAAATAATCCAGATGGGGACTGCGAGAGACAGAGCTTTCATCATCGCCTAGAATATAGTAAATCTTATCCTGTCCAGGTTTCATATGTTCGAGATAATCATCCAGGGAGGACCATTGATCTGGAATAGTAGTGGAGTGAAACCGCAGCAAACTTGATAACTTTTCCTTATTTTCATCATTGGCTGCCACACCTTCTTTGATAAATTGGCCAAATTCGGACCAGAACTGAAGGTAAAGATCCGGTTCTTTGTCAGCCATATCTTTGAGCTTCCGGATCACTTGATTGGTGAGTATTTTATTGATCTTATTGATCAACGCGGTTGTTTGAACGCTTTCACGCGATACATTCAGCGGTAAATCCTCAGCATCAACAACACCCTGTATAAATCTAAAATATGGCGGCAGCAGGTCTTTTGAGTAATCTTCAATGAGAACTTTGCGGGCATAAAGCCTCAAGCCATCCTGATCCCGCAGGGTAAACAATCCTCGATCAAGTTTTGAAGGCATGAAAAGCAGGGAATAAATCATTAATGGCGCATCAGCAACAAAATGTATCTTTTCCAAAGGAGCTTCCAATTCAAGAGTTAACTGCCGATAAAAATCCTGGTACTGACCATCCTCGACAGATCGGGGATTTTCCCGCCAGATCGCATTTTGACGATTGACCTGATCTTTATCATCTCCCAGGAATATCGGATAAGGTATGTAATCCGAATGTGTTTTAATGATCTCCCGGATTCTGGAAAGATCTGAGAATTCACGGGCATCTTCCTTAAGTTTTATTTCAATAACCGTTCCGCGATTTTCTTTATCAGATGATCCTATTTCAAATGTATCAGCTCCGGTCGCATACCAGCTGGATGGGTTTTCAGCGGGTTGGTAACTTCTGGAAGATACTCTCACCCAATCAGCAACCATAAAGACTGAGTAAAAACCGACCCCAAAACGCCCTATCACATCCACCAGGTTTGGATCATCTCCCTCAGCAGCTTCTATAAATTCTCTGGCGCCCGACTGGGCAATTGTGCCCAAGTTGGTTTCCAGCTCTTCACTGGTCATTCCTATACCGGAATCAGATATCTTTAAGATGTTGCTTTCCGGATCCAGATCAATTTTGATCTCCAGATCGAGGGAAGGATCCAATATATCTGGATCAGTCTGCTGAATAAATCTCATTTGAGTTAACGCATCAGATGCATTCGATAATAATTCCCGTAAGAATATCTCCCTTTTTGTAT
The DNA here is from genome assembly GCA_964448865.1 of uncultured Anaerolineales bacterium. Lineage (GTDB taxonomy): Bacteria > Chloroflexota > Anaerolineae > Anaerolineales > UBA11858 > B10-G9. Next base: position 65,317 of record CAYUXO010000001.1, on the reverse strand, counting down.
ACAAGGAATGGACCAGGATATTCAATAGTTGTTTTATTTCAGTTTGGAAAGCTATCGGTCCGCTGGAATTCTCCAGGTTTGACCCGTTTCGATCAGCCATGCAATCCTCCGGTGGTAACTGCTATGATTTCAATTTACCGTATGAATGTTAATTTGGCATAAGAACAAAAAATCCGCTGCGGAGACACAGCGGATTTAATCTTATCCAGGTACTAATTAAACTTTATCAGGACCTTACAATGGCGTCTGTCATACGAGCTATCCTTACCATCTCGGGCACGTCATGCACCCTGATGATATCTGCTCCACGAGTGATGCCAACTGCGACTGCAGCGGCAGTGCCCTCAACTCTATCATCCAGGGGTAAGTCAAGAGTATAACCAATGAATGATTTCCGGGAGGGACCCAATAAAACAGGATATCCGAGGGAACGGATCTCATTTAATCTATTGAGCAATTCCAGATTTTGTTCAACAGTTTTTCCAAAACCGATTCCCGGATCAAGAATGATCATATGGTCTGGAATACCTGCCTGGTTAGCCAGGGAAACACTCTCGAGCAGTTCAGATTTGACATCTTCCAATAAATCATCATATTCAACACCGACATATCGCCCTCCCAGTTGTTCTCGAACAGCGGCGTTATTGGGTGTGCTGCGGTTGTGCATCAGGATCACGGGGACACCAGAATGAGAAGCAAAAGCTGCCAGATCCGGGTCCGCTCGAAAACCCCAGACATCATTGATGATCGCGGCCCCAGCTTTGACTGCTTGCCTGGCGACAGATGATTTATAGGTATCAATCGATATTGGAATATCAAATTCATCTACAAGCTGGGTTATTAGCGGCAGAACCCGGTCAATTTCTTCTTCAGCTGATACAGGATCAGCTCCCGGGCGAGTGCTCTCTCCCCCTACATCAAGGATATCCGCTCCGGATTCCACAAATTCCCGGGCTTGTTTTAACGCCGAATCCAGACCCTCTCCAGTCAGTCCATCTCCCGAAAAACTATCCGGTGTGAGGTTGAGGATACCCATGATATATGTTCGGGTTCCCCAGTCGAAAGTAAAGTCCTTTACGGTAAGGTTTTTCATAAGATTTCTGTCGTAGGAAAGGGCTTTCTTTCAGGAAACCATTTCCTTTTGATAATAGTTCCACTCCTCTAGTTTAATCGTTTTCCCGTGCATTGCCATAATTGTATTGTATAACTCATCATCAGAGAATAGTATTCTAGCTAAAAAGGACCTTCGATCTCTTTTGAAATATGTATGGTAAGAGGAATAAGGCCAGAATTTGTAGTCTGACACAATGCCATGATTTTCAGGATTTTGGTGAATGTAGGGGATCAACTTGTATAAGGATTCTATACAGTCAAGGTTTCTTCCGTAATATTTACTGCCAAGTATTTTTGGTGTACCATTTGAATTTTTATTATTCCAGTGAATATAAGAACAAAAAAAAGTCTTTATCTGTTTCCAGATCATTTGACCATCGAAATAATAACAGCCAATATCAACATAGTCTTTAATTCTCAATATCAAGTGCGAATGTGTCGGTAACAGACAATAAGCATACAAATCGGATATTGGAGATAAATATTTTCTAAATAAATCAAGGAAGACATGGTAATTTTTATCTTCTCTGAAGAGAGCTTCACGATGATTTCCCCAAAAATATAAATAATAAAATTCACTGAATTGGAAATATTTCTTATCCATGAAATTCCCCCTATGATTCCTCAGGATGCGTGATCCTGAGTATTTCAATAATTAAATGTTCTTACTTATATTCTCAGATGGTTTCCAGTCAGAGGATCACGCATCCTCTGATTCACCTTCAATAACACTCATGACGGCAATGTAAAAATCTCTATCATATAATAATCCTTCATATATTAACCCTCCCGAATTTCTATTTATGTAATTCCAATATGATGAGTATGGCCAAATCCTGAAATCCTTTACCAATCCATGATTCTGCGGATTATGATGAATATACTTAATTGTTTGAAATAACTGTTGATCGTTTAATATCAAATTTCTCTTAAAACGACCTTCAAATAATTTCCCTGTACGTCTATTACTCTTATTAAATCCTTTGGTATATGTGCCAAAAAATGAACTAAGTGAAATTGATAGATTTCGAGCTGAATTAGATTCTGATTGAAAATTTTCCAAATCTTATACTCTGATCAACAAATGGAAATGATTTGGAAGCAAACAATAGGCGTACAAATCCAAAATTGGAAGGAGATACTTCCTCATTAAATCAAGGAAGTAATAATAATTACGTTCCTCTGTAAATATCGGACCCCTATTATTTCCTCTGTTGTGATAAAAAAGACCAAAATCAAGTCTTGCTTGATCCATATATTTCCCCCATTGAATTGATAGGATGCATGATCCTTATATTTACTTATAACTGATGATTATCAAAGCGATTTTATCAATTATTTGACTCAGGATCACGCATCCATTCATCTCCCCACACGGTATCCTTTGAGGATACCGTGTCCCTTCTCAATATTAGATATTCCCTAAACTACCTCTGCAAATGGCTTCCTTGCCAGGAACTTTCCCTGACCTTTTTTACCGAGCCATTTTTCACCATCAACAATGCATTTCCCCCGTAGGAATACTTTTTCAGGATATCCTTCCAGCTCCCAGCCTTCGTAAAGGTTGTAATCAGTCCGATGATGAGCAACATCAACTCCATAAATCAATTTCTTCCCGGGATCCCAGATCACCAGGTCAGCGTCTGACCCGGGCTCTAAACAACCTTTCTTAGGATATAAACCAAATATCTTTGCCGGATTTGTACTTGTAAAAGCGACAAATTGGTTAGCCGTAATTTTTCCCTTTCCAACACCTTCTGTCCAGAGAATCGGCATCCTGTCCTCCACCCCCGGTAATCCGTTAGGAATCTTTGTAAAATCATTTTTTCCCAGTTCTTTTCCGGGAATCATCACGGGGTATCCTTCATATTCAATTGGTTTGGTCCCATCATAGAAAAATGGACAGTGGTCAGTGCCTACTGTTTGCAAAGTGTTTGCTGTTAATCCCTGCCAGATCCTGGCTTGATCGATTTTGGTCCTCATGGGAGGAGAACAAATCCATTTAGCTCCATCCGGTCGTTCCAGGTCCTCTTCAGAGAAGAACATATATTGAGGACAGGTCTCTCCCATTACCTTTAAACCGCGCTCCCTGGCATACGCCAGCTGGTCGATCCCCCCGGCAGTATTCATATGAACGATATACAACGGTGCATCAGCCTGGGCTGCCAGGGCAGCGCCCCGTAACACAGCCTCCACTGCACCCCAGGCAGGTCTAGTCCTGGCATGCCAGATTGGCTCTGTGCGGCCAGCATTTAGTGCCTGGGCTACAAGGATGTCAATCACGTCACCATTTTCAGCGTGAAGCATGGTCAATAAACCGTATTCAGCTGCTTTCAGCATTAACTGGAATATTTCTCCATCCTGAAGACGCAGACGGTTGTTATAGGCTGTAAATACCTTTAGCGTTGTCACTCCCGATTTCAAAATGGCTGGAATCTGGTCGGCTACTTTTTGATCGAATTTTGTGATATTGAGGTGGAAACTGTAATCAATAGCTGCTTTGGGATCAGCTTTTTCCCTTAACGCGGAAATATTTTTCAATAGGTCAGGGTCCTTATCCTCAACAAAATCCATTACTGTTGTGGTACCCCCAAAAGCTGCAGCTTTATGGCCTGTATAATGATCATCAGACGAAACAGTTTCAAACATTGCCAGGTCCAGATGCACATGGGGATCGATTCCACCTGGTAACACAAATTGTCCCCCGGCATCTACAATCTCTGCCCCAGGAGCTTCCAGATTCTCCCCTACCTGGGCAATTTGTTCATCGACAATCAACAGGTCAGCTGGGAATGATTTTTCTGCAGTAATTAAAGTTCCATTCTTTATTAATGTCGTTCCCATTATTAATCCTTTTTCAACCCAGATTCATAATAATTGACCCGTTGGGAAGATTATACCCCAGGCCATTTCTTCATCCTGCAGTCCTCTCAAGTAATAACTGGCAGAAATCAATAATCATTTCCATTCATTACCATCAAACTGATCTGATGTAATACCCAGCAGGGCGGACAGCGCATCCAGGGGCAGATCATCTGGAATATCCCATTCTTCAAAATACCTGGATTGGCTGCTGGCTCGATCCCGGAGAGTCTTCCAAAGCGCTCTTCTTTCTGATGGACAAACGGTCAGGTCAGTAAGGATTTTTGCCCCCCGAAAATATTCCCCGGTTGTGTACAAAAACGTGAATCTTTTCCAATCAGCAGCCGAAATTGGCTGGCTTAATTTCTGAATTGAACCCAGCTGAATTTTATAGTACTCTTCCTCAGCTCGGGGATGATCTGCCTGGTCCTTGAGCAGTTCAATTCTTGTGGTCAATTCATGCCCCAGAACCGCTGCCAAATATTCGACCTGCCATTTCCTTTGTTTAAATGAGGCCGGTTGATAAAAAGCCAGGTAGTCGACATTAAGAATCCGGGGAGCTGATCGAAGTGGGATGCGATACCATCCCAGGATCCGGGCTAACTGCAAATCCTCCGGTGAAGGGATAATTGCAACCAGGATTAAAGCCATAGGCGACAAGTAAGATTTATTCATCAATTAACCCCCTTACTTTAAAGAAGCGCTTAATTCATTTTCTGAGAATAATCATTTCCCCCGTTATCTTTCATTATACATGTTTTGAATAAAGGATGCGGGATTTCAGTAATATCCCGCATCCAGATCCAGCAGATAGAGCTCTAGATCAAACCAACTTTCGCATTAAACTCGTCAATCAAACCATCAATCTCCGGAATTTGTTTCTGGAAATTGGTCCAATAATCGCGATCATACCATTGAGACTGGATCTCTTCAAAGGTTTTGCCCTGCTGCTCTACCCAGGTGAAATACTTCAGGTTATGAACCCGGCGCTGATCTTCGTAGCGCAGATCTTGTAGGTAATTGGGGGTCAGGCCATCCAGATACTGGGCGTGGGTCCGGGCAGCGTCAACTTCAGTGTAATCACCAATTTCATCATGCATTTCCTTCAAACGGCTTTCATACAATTCCATCGAATCGGTCCAGACAGTCAAGATGATATCGTTCTCGTCCATCTCGTAATACTTTGCCATCTTGATCGCCATCACTGTATTGGCAATACTTGAAAAACCAAGCAGATCCAATTGTCCAACCAGATCCTCTGAAACTCCCTGTTTTACCAGGTATTTTCTGCCTTCAGGCTCATTAAACAACCTGGCCAGATTTACCACAGTATTGTCGTCAATCCCGATAATCATATCGGTGTTTTTGACATTGTGAATCCAGGGAACGTGTTTATCACCAATACCCTCAATGCGATGGGCGCCAAAGCCATTTTCCAGAAGTGTCGGGCATTGCAAAGCCTCTCCGGCAGCTATCTTGCTGCTGGGGAAGAGCTGCTTCAGGTAATCTCCACAGCCAATTGTTCCAGCAGAACCTGTTGTCAGGGCCACTCCCCGGTACTCATCGTTCGGTCCCATAACCTGCTGCAGGACTTCTTCCATTGCATGACCGGTGATATCGTAGTGCCAGAGATAATTTCCAAATTCGTCAAATTGGTTGAAGACAAAAATATTATCCCGGGTTGCACGTAATTCCCAGACCTTATCGTAGATCTCTTTTACATTACTTTCGGATCCGGGAGTGGCAATAACCTCTCCAGCAACTTTCTCTAGCCATTCAAAGCGCTCCCGGCTCATTTCCTCTGGCAGAATCGCCACTGATTTACAGGCCAGCAAAGCCGAGTCATAAGCTCCGCCCCGACAGTAGTTGCCGGTTGAGGGCCAGACTGCTTCATGTTCTGTCGGATCGAATTGGCCAGTGATCAGAGGAGGAACAAGGCATCCGTAAGCAGCGCCAACTTTATGAGCTCCGGTTGGGAACCATTTCCCTACCAGGGCAACTATCCGGGCCTCAACTCCTGTTAGACTGGAGGGAAGTTCGACAAAGTTTACTCCGCCATAACCGCCGCCTGTTGCCACAGGCTCATTCTTCCAGGTGATGCGGAACAGGTTACGGGAGGTAATATCCCACAATCCGATATTCTTGAGCTCTTCTTTGATACTGTCAGGGATCAGATCGGGATCCCTCATCTGAGCAAATGTCGGAATGATAATATTCTGTTCCCTGGCTCGTTCTACTGTGCGTTCCAATTGTTTCTTATCCAAACTGAGATCAATCATGTTATTTTCCTTTCCAAACAATCAAGTAAATTAGAATAATAAAATCCTGCAGATATTATTGTTAATATTCAAATTATTCCTTGCCCTGTTACACCTCCAGATCTTTCCTCACTATATATAACGGCCTGCTCTTTGCTTCATCATACAGTCTGCCAACATATTCACCCAGCATACCGATAGAGATCAGTTGAATCCCTCCCAGGAACAAGACGGCAATCAGGGTTATCCCCTGCCCATAAAATAGCTGAGAGCCTGTCAAGCGTAAGACAATCATAACGAGTATGGCCAGGATACCTGTCCCTGCGGCAAAAAATCCCAGGTATGTCGCCAGTTGGAGTGGAAAATATGAAAATCCTGTAATTGCATCACTAGCCAATCTGAACATCTTCTTAAGTGGATACTTGGATTCTCCTGCGAATCTTTCCGCTCGTTCATATTCCACGCCAGTCTGTTTAAACCCAACCCAGACCGACATACCCCGCAGAAAACGGTGTCTCTCACGCATCTGGTTCATAACCTCGACCACTTTACTGTCCAGCAGCCGGAAGTCGCCTGTGTTCATGGGAAGGTCTACGTCAGTAATGCGCTGGATCAGTCGGTAAAAAGCTGCTGCGGTGAAGAGTTTAAACCGGCTCTCTCCTTCCCGTTTGGACCTGGTGGCATAGACCACTTCATAACCTTCACGCCACTTCCCAATCAGGTCAAGGATCACTTCAGGAGGGTCCTGCAAATCAGCATCAATGATGATGACTGCCTCGCCCTGACTGTAATCCAAACCTGCGGTGACTGCTATTTGGTGCCCAAAATTCCTGGCAAAAATCACCGGGACTATTTTACTGTCCTTTCTCCTCAACTCCAGGATGGCCTCGGTCGATCCATCGGAGGACCCATCATCTATCATTACAAATTCCCAGGGTTCATCAGTTAGATCCATCACAGCGGTGACTCGCTCATACAAAGTTGTGATGTTATCGATCTCGTTATAAATAGGAGCAATGATTGAAAATGTTGGTCTGGTATTCATCCTAACCTCACCTTTTGAGTGCAACCCTTGCGGTCAATTCCCGAGAAGCTTTTTCACCTCATCAAGGACCGGCTTTATGACCGGAGCCTCTCCGGCCGCCTGCATGGCTGCTTTGACATCCTTTAACCCACTGCCGGTATTCAAAACCAAAATTGGATCATCTTCCTTTACCAAACCATCGGCAAGAGCCAGTTTCAAACCTGCCAGGCTGGTTGCCCCTGCTGGTTCAGAGAAGATTCCCACTTCACCAAGATCAGCAATTGCTTTCAGGATTTTTTCATCTTCAACTGCGACGTAGGCACCATCAGTTTGAGTGGCTGCCCGCAGCGCTCTAAGACCATCACTGGGCAGGTTCACCGAGATACTGTCTGCCATAGTAGTTGCAGACACTGGTTTGATTTCTTCTTTCCCGGATTTATAAGCATTATAGATTGCTGCAGAACCGGTTGACTGGCAGCCGAAGATACGCGGCATGTGCTTGATCTGGCCAATCCTGTAAAGATCTTTAAATCCCTTGTGAATTCCAGAGATAATATTACCATCCCCAACAGATACAAATACACACAGGGGTTTATCCAACTGATTAGTTAATAACACCTGTTCCCAGATTTCATAGGCTGCGGTCTTTTTTCCTTCTGCTGTGAAGGGGTTGTATCCCGTATTGCGGTTATACCAGCCGAATTCCTCAGTCGCTTCCAGGGATAGCTGGTAGGCAGCGTCATAATTATCATCTACCAGGATCACCCGGGCACCGTAGATCAGTAATTGGGCAATTTTCGCCTGTGGAGCTGTTTTAGGGGCAAAAATTACTGACTCCTGTTCCACTCCAGCAGCCATTCCGGCCAAAGCGGCTCCCGCGTTGCCAGTAGAAGCTGTAACAATCACCTCTGCTCCTATCTCCTTCGCACGGGCAACCAGAACTGCACTGGCCCGGTCCTTAAATGACGCCGTCGGGTTGCTGCTCTCATCTTTGACCCAGAGCTGTTTAACACCAAGGTTCCTTTTCAACTGGGGGGGAGAATATGTTGGAGTCCAGCCTGCCGATCGCAGAGTGGTGCCTTCACCAATTAGATTTTCCACGGGGATGAGCGGAAAGTAACGCCATAAAGAATTTTCATCCTTCAGGATCAGCTCGTCAGTTGTTTTATTTTCCAGATCCTGATAATCCAGCAGCACATCGAGGATGCCGTTATCATCCGGGCAGGTATAGGTCACTTCTCCCGGTTGGTATTGCTTGCCGCAAATTGAACATTGATAACCTGTAAAACTTCCCATTCGTTTTGTATCTCCTTTGAAGAAAACTAAACCAAGCCCAACACTTTTTCAGGAGTGATAGGCAGACTATTTACTCTGACTTTAACTGCATCATATACGGCATTAGCCACTGCAGGCGCTGTTGGAACCAGGGGAATCTCACCGATACCTTTAGCGCCAAAAGGTCCACTCGCTTCAGGGATCTCAAGAATGATATTCTGATAATTTACCGGCAAATCTACTGCTGTGGGAAGCAGGTACTCAGTAAAACTATCCACCCAGTGGTCGCCTTTCTGAAGCATGGTTTCAAACAGGGCATAGCCTAATCCTGTTGCAACGCCGCCCTCAATCTGTCCTTCCACACCCGGCTGGCTGATCACTTGACCGACATCATGGATAGCTGCGAAATGGGTAACCTCGACAGTTCCCAAATCCGGATCAACTTCCACCCGGGCAACCTGGGCGCCAAAACAGTACAGCACATGGGGCATACCGATCGGCAGGTGTTGTGGAGTTGTATCTTCAGGATAAGGGAAACTGAAGGTGCTTTCAGCTGTCAATATGATGGATTCTTCTGCCAATCTGCTTAGAAATTCCACTGCGGGAACAGATGATCCATCAGCTTTGATGATATTTCCATCCTGATAAACCAGTTCATCTTCAGGAATTTCCAGCAGTCTGCTGGCATGATGGATCAAATCCTTGATCAAAGTTCTCGAGGCATCCATCAAGGCATTACCTGCCATATAGGTCATCCGGGAAGCGCAGGTAACATTACCATCAGGTGTGATCAATGTATCCAACGGAAGAGTTTCTACCAGGTCATAAGGAATGCCCATGACCTCGGCTGTGACCTGTTCTGCTGCCATGGCCAGACCCTGTCCCAGATCAGGCGCACCCAGATGGATCAAAATTCTTCCATCCGGAGACCATTCCAGCCTGTGGGTAGAGTCATCCGGCACATTAGCTCCCAGACCCATAGTCTGGGCAGCCAGAGCAAAACCTACGCCAGCAACCTTTCCTGGTGAAGGATCGATCTTCCTATATTGATTAACTAGCTCCCCGGCTTTTTCCAAACAAACCGGTAATGCTTTGGCTGTATTGTTTAAGGCCACTCCTGTAAATACTTTATCCCCAGGTTTGAGAATATTGATCTCCCTGATCTGGATCGGATCCAGACCAAGCTGTTCTGCCATCATATCCAGGGCGCTCTCAACTGCAAAATGTGCCTGGGGACTGCCAAACCCGCGCATTGCACCAGAGATGGGGGAATTGGTATAAACCACATAGGTATCAATGTGAACATTAGGAATCCGATAGGACCCTGAAAGTGTTTCGGTCAGGATCATGGCTACTGCCGGACCATAGGAGGAATAGGCACCGGTGTCCATATGGACTTCGGCCTCCAGGGCGGTAATTGTCCCGTCAGTTTTCGCACCCAATTTGTATCTAATTTGAGCGGGATGTCTTTTTGGATGGGCTAAAAAAGATTCCCGGCGGGAATTAACTAATCTAACATTGCCCTTAATTGCCCAGGCTCCCAGGGCAGCCAGGATTGCCAGGCTGGAGTCCTCTTTGCCGCCAAAAGCTCCACCAATCACAGCACTTTTCACACGGACTTTTTCTACCGGCAGGCCAAGGGCTGCTGATATGAACCTCTGATCTACAAAGGGATGCTGGGAGCTGACCCAGACAGTGATGGATTGATCATCTTCCCAGACAGCCAGGGATGTTTCCGGTTCCATATAACCGGGAGATATTCTGGGAAGGTAATAAGTATCTTCCAGGATCTGGTCAGCTGCTTCAAATCCAGCCTTAAGATCACCACTGTCAACATGCAGTTCCGATAAGATATTTCCATCATCGTGAATCTTGGCAGAATCTGATTTTGCAGCTTCTACCGGATCAAAGATGGCAGGAAGGATTTCATAGTTAATTTGAATATTCGCACTGGCAGCTTGAGCTTGTTCCCGGGATTCAGCAATGATCAATACTACCGGTTCTCCCAGGTGCCTGACAACATCTACCGCCAGGGACGGCTGATCCTGTACTAGAGGGCCAAATACTTTATCTCCAGGAATATCCTGTGAAGTTAAGACAGCTTGAATACCAGGCATTTTTATTGCAGTAGAAGTGTCAATTTCCAGGATCTGGGCGTGGTGGTGGAGTGATCGAAGGATCAAACCGCAGCTTAGCCCTTCAACTGGAATATCCGCTGTATAGAGCGCTTTACCAGATACCTTGGCCCAGGCATCCTTACGGGTTTCTGTCTTTCCAATAGCCTGGTATTGATCAGCCATTCGATGCCTCATTTATCACCTGGTGAACCGCATCAACCATTTTGTTATACCCGGTACAGCGGCACAAATTGCCTGATAAACCTTCCCTGATTTCCTCATCTGATGGATTGGGATCAATATCAAGCAGCGCTTTGGCTGCTAGAACAGCACCAGGAGTGCAGTAACCACATTGAACAGCACCTGCTTCCACAAAAGCCCGTTGAATTGGAAGGTAATGATCTTTTGAAGCCAATCCCTCAATGGTAATAAGGTTTCCATCCTCAATTTGACCAATGAATACCAGGCAGGAATTGATCGGTTTTCCATCCAGTAATACCGTACAGGCACCGCATTCACCCTCGCCGCCGCAGGCGTCTTTTGCACCTGTTAATCCCAGGTCCTCCCGCAGAACATCCAGTAAAGTCCGATTCGGAATACTGGTCAAGGTTGTTTTTTTGCCGTTCAAGGTGAAGGACACAGTTATTTCAGTCATTAATTTCTCCCCCTGGCCTGTTCCACAGCTGACTCTAGTACCCGGCGCAGGATCACCCCTGCTGAATGCAGGCGATACGCCTCTGATGACCTGATGTCCGAAATTGGATTGATTTCTTCCTGACTGACCTCGGCTACTTTGTCATAAATCTCAGGAGCAGGCTTTTCCCCCAGTAGGAATTCTTCAGATTTCCGAAGGCGCAATACTACCGGAGCAACAGCTCCCAATGCGATCCGGACATCTTTGAATAAACCCTCATCATCCAAAACAACAGCTGCCGAAACATTGACTACTGAGATAGCCATGCCATTTCGTTTTCTGACTTTGATAAAATCAGACCCCCATTTTCCTTTCAGTGGTGAAAAACTTACACTGTGAATAAACTCTCCCATCTGTAGATCCGTCTCACCTGGTCCTTTGATAAAGTCCTCAAGCGCGAGCCTGCGCTCACCAGTGAGGCTTTGAAGGAGAACTGAAGTATCAAATGTCAATAGAGGCGGGATTGTATCTGCGGCAGGAGATGCGTTCGCTATGTTGCCACCTAATGTTCCCCTTGAACGTGTTTGAACACAACCAATGCTCTCCGCTGCTTTCTTTAACCCGGGATTAATATTAGACAGCAGGGGAGAATCGGCAATTTCCTGGTGAGTAATAAGCGCACCTAAAACAATTTCATTACCCAGATCTTCTATAAAATGAAGTGAATCGATCCTGCTGGTATCGATCAATATTGGCGCAGAAAATTTTCCCTGGCGCATTTTGGGAATAATGTCAGTGCCACCCGCCAACACTCGTGCTCCTGATTGGCTAAGATGTTCTTTTAACTCTGAGATTGTCCTCGGTCTGTGATAACCAAATTCCTGCATAACTCTAACCTCAGCTAATCCACAAAGGAACTGATCAACTTATGGGCAAGGACATCAATCAAACCCATATCAGAAAGTCCCAGATCCGGAACAGTTGGCAGCCCGATAAATGAAATCGTCATAAAGGGTGCGGGAAGCGTTCCACCAAGTTTATGGTAGGTCTGATTGATTTCCTCCAGGCCTGAAATAATGCTGTCTACCGGTTCCTCGCTCAATAAACCACCGATAGGAAGGGCCAATTTTCCCAGCACCTCTCCCTCAGAGACAATCACAAAACCACCCTGCATTTCTTCAATAGAATCCACGCAGATAGCCATGTCCCTGTCATTGGTTCCGGCAACTATGATGTTATGGTGATCATGGGCGATGGAGGACGCCAGAGCACCATTCTTTAGTCCAAAACCTTTTACGAAGCTCACCCCTATATTGCCATTCTTTCCGTGCCGCTCCACCACAGCCAGCTTGAGGATGTCCCGATCAGGATCAGTCTGGACGGCACCGTTCAAGACCGGAAGCTCCGCTTTTGTCCTGGTATTGATAATCTGGTCTGGAAATAAATCTATCACCCAAACATGGGCTTTTTCCTGATCATGTTCGAGTATGAAATCAGTTGGATCTTTACCAGCTTTTAGTTTTACTGTGTTAAATAACCAATCAGGATAATCTGGTTTGGGAAGGGAGCCGACATAAGTCCCACCCTCAACTACTAATTTTCCCTTGAAAAACACTTTATCAGGCTTAACTTGTTGAAGATTTTCAACAAGCAGGATATCTGCCCAGCGAGCGGGAGAAAGTGAACCTACCAGATGTTCAATTCGAAAATGTTGTGCCGCATTTATGGTTGCCATCTGAATGGCCTGGACAGGAGTCAATCCAAGTTCAACAGCCCGGTTAACCATAAAATCAATATGGCCTTCTTCCAGGATCTCGTCTGGATGTTTATCATCAGTGCAAAACATCAGATGGTGCGAATATGTGCCCTCACGGACAACCCCTTCTAATATCAAGTCCAAATTTCGTTCCGTGCTGCCCTCTCTGATCAGGACTGCCATTCCCAGACGCAGCCGGGTCAGGGCTTCGTTATAATCAACACATTCATGATCGTCAGCCAACCCGCCACAGGCATAGGCAACAAGTTCTTTGCCAACTCGGCCAACTGCATGTCCATTGCAAATCTTTCCCAATTTTAAAGCGGCTTCTATTTTAAGAAGATATTCATCCCGCATTTCCAGGATCTTGGATGGATCCAGTTCGCCCAGGCTGACAGCTTCAGGCCAGGTGAGAATTTCACTCACATCCTGCAAATCAAGTTCACCACCTGTGGTTTCTAAACCCGGAGCTGTTGGAACACGGGAGGAAACCTCCAGCAAGATGTGGTAATCCAATTTATCGATAGAGTTCAATAATGCCTTAAACCCCGGAAGACCAGCCACATTGGCGATCTCCATCGGATCAGAAAGCATGACAGTTGTCCCTCTGGGAAGCAGTAATTGGCCAAGGTTTTCCGGAATTACCAGAGTTGAATCCAGATGAACATGAGAATCAATGAAACCAGGAAGAGCATATCGACCCCCCGCGTCATATACTTCCCGGGCTTGATAATCCACCCCATAGGGTGTGACAATCCTGCCGTCTTTAATGCCAATACTACCTGGTTCAATAGACCCGGTATATACATTAACAACCTGGACGTGGTCAATCCGCAGGTCTAGCGGTACTTCACCAAGGGCTGCCCTGATTAAGTCTTTACGTTCGGATAAACTGATCATGGATTACAAACCGCGCTGACCGCGGATATAGGGTAAACCCAGAGCTGCTGGCGTCCCGATTCGTTTTCGGTTCGCTTCACGGATGCCGATCACCAGGAAAACAACTGTGAAGATATAAGGTATCATTTTCAGGAAAAAGCCGTAATTGATGTTGGTATAAAAGGGATTTGATATGCCAAGTATCATGGCAGGCCCCTGGAGATCCAGCACCAATCGCCTGAGCGCGCCAAATGTGAATCCACCGAAGGCAGCCCTGATCGGGTTCCACTGGGCAAAAATCACCAGGCCAATGGCAATCCAGCCTTGACCAGCTGTTGTTAAACCACCGAACCATCCAGGTGAAATGGAAAGACTGATGGTAGCTCCTGCTACTCCTGCCAGTAACCCACCAACAAACACATACATATACCGGAGCAGGTATACCCGGATACCGAGTGTATCGGCAGCCGCAGGATATTCACCTACTGCCCTTAGATGCATACCCGGCCGGGTGCGGTTGATAAAATACCAGGCCAGGGGTATGAACAAGAAACCAATATAAACCATGATACTTTGGTTATTAAAGAAAATGCCCCCAAGCCAGGGTATCTGTGCCAGTCCTGGAATGGAAAACTTGGGCAGTTGGGGAACAACATCCCGCAGGCTGGTCAAACCTTCTCCCAGAACCAGGCTGATTCCGACCGCAAGGAAGTTGAGTGCCAGGCCGGATATTACCTGATCCGCCTGCAAGGTAATGGTTATGAAAGCATGGATTTGACTTATTAAACCCGCAGCCAGCATTGCCACAAGAAGACCAACCCAGGCATTACCTGTCGCAGCAGCAGTCTTATAGGCAAACATAGCCCCAACTAACATCATGCCTTCCACACCCAGGTTTAATACACCGGACCGCTCGGCAAATATTTCACCTACGGTGGCATATAATAATACGGTTCCAGTTGCAACACCGGATGCCAAGATAAGTATAAAATTCATAATTAACCCTCCACCTTCCGGATGATCCTGACCCGATTTCGATAGAAGAAATCACTCGCGATCAAGGAAACCATAATTAGTCCCTGGATTAAGGTTGGTATCCCAGCCGGTTGTACCTCTCTTCCTGCCAGGATCAATGCCCCAAATAAAATCGATACCAGGATCACTGCCAGCGGATTGAGTTTAGCCAGCCAGGCAATGATTATCCCGGTAAAACCATACCCCGGGGAAATGTGTCCCTGTAATCGGTGAACAACCCCCATGATTTCAGATGATCCAGCCAATCCAGCCAAAGCACCAGATACCATCATAACCAGCACAATATTCTTTTTGATGGATATTCCTGCATACTCTGCCGCTTTGGGATTATCGCCAATTAATCTAATTTCGTATCCCCATCTGCTTTTATTCAAGACAACCCACAGGATGATGGCAGCAATTATTGCGAATACCAGACCCATGTGAGTAGTTAATCCACTAAAGAAGGGCCATTTCTTGGCCAGGTCCGACAGACGCGGCAGCCAGGCATTGCGTTGGAACATGCGTGACATCTGGAATCCACTCTCAGACCAAACTCCATAAATAAAATAGTTATTCCACTCGATTGCTATGTAGTTCATCATCAGGGTGGAGATGATCTCATTGACATTGTAGCGAGCCTTCAGGAATCCCGGTATAAAACCCCAGGCAGCACCAAAGATCATTCCGAATATTGCCGCGACCAGGATAAACTGCCACTTGGGCGCTTCCATAGGTAGCACCGGCAGCAGTACCACCATACTGGCACCGAAGGCACCCAGGAAGAATTGTCCCTCAGCCCCGATATTCCAGAGTTTCATCCGGAAAGCTATTGAACAAGCCAGACCCACCAGCATGAGCGGGATGGCCTTGACCAAAGTATCGGAGAGAACACCAACACTTCCGAGGGAATACTTAGCGATGTGTGTATACGCTGCCCAGGGTTTTCCACCCCCCAACCAGATCACCACGGCACCAATTAATAACGCGATAACAACTGCACCTAAGGAAAGAACTGGTGTCAGCCATTTGGGAGGATTATCAATCCTGTTCTCTATTTTGATACGGAATGGGAATTTCCAACCAGAAACAGATTTATTTGAAGGGATCTCAGCCATCTTATTTCCCTCCTTCTGCTTCAATTTGCTCGAGAGGAGTACCGGTCATCATCTGGCCGATCTTATCGATATCTCCATCACTGATTTCTCCCATAATCTCACCTTCATAAATCACATAAATCCGATCACTTAAGGTTAATAATTCTTCGAGTTCTTCTGATATCAGTAAGATTGCAGCACCGGACTCTCGTTGAGATAAAAGAAGCTTTTGCACCCCCTCAATTGCGCCAACATCCAATCCCCTGGTAGGCTGCACAGCAACCATTAACTTTGGTTCACTGGAGATTTCTCTGGCAAGAATAACTTTTTGAAGATTCCCCCCCGATAATAGTCTGACCGAAGTATTTATAGATGGCACAATGATGTCATAAGCTTCTTTTAGTTCCGAAGCATAATCCTCTGCTACAGATGATAGCACCCTCCAACCCTTTGAAATTGGTGGTTGATCATAATTTTTCATGATCATGTTATCGGTCACACTTAGATTAGGAGCTGTTCCCACCAGGGTTCGGTCCGCTGGAATCAATGATATACCATGACGGATGCCCAATTTGACAGGTTTATTGGTGATATCTTTTTCATTTACTGATATAGATCCTTCTGTAACTTCCCTTAAGCCAACCAGGGCTTCAGCAAGTTCGTTCTGTCCATTACCAGCCACACCTGCCAATCCAACAATTTCGCCTTGGCGAACATTTAAACTGACACCATTCAATGACTGAATGCCCTTATCATTAATAGCTTTCAAGCCTTTTACATCAAGAACTGTTTCTCCTGCTTGAACTTCTTTCTTTTCCACCCGGAAAACCACTTCCCGGCCGACCATAAGATGCGCCAATTCAGCCCTCGATACATCCTTGGTGTATATCCCGCTGGAAGATACTTTTCCTTTCTGCAGAACAGTAACCCGGTCAGAGATCTCCATCACTTCCTGGAGCTTGTGACTGATGAACACAATCGATTTGCCCTGATCGGTCATTGAGCGTAGAGTATTAAATAATTCTGAGATTTCAGTAGGAGCAAGCACAGCTGTAGGTTCATCCATGATCAACACATCCGCTCCCCGGTAAAGCATCTTTAGAATTTCAACCCTCTGCTGCTCGCCGACTGAAAGCTGCCAGATCTTTGCATCAGGATCAACGTGCAATCCATATTGTTCTGCTATGTCAGCAACCTTCTTATTAAATTCTGATAATCGCATTCGGAAACGGGGTTCACTCAATCCCAGAAGTATATTTTCTGTCACTGATTGGGACGGAACCAGCATAAAATGCTGGTGGACCATGCCGATTCCGGCATTGATGGCTTCTCTGGGGGACCCGAAATTAACCTGTTTGCCATGAACAAAAATGGATCCGCTCTCCGCACGGTATAAACCGGCCAACACATTCATCAGGGTGCTTTTTCCAGCTCCATTTTCCCCTAACAAAGCATGGACCTCTCCTTTGCGAAGATCAAAATCAGCCTGGTCATTGGCAATCACACCTGGAAATCGTTTTGTGATGGACCTCATAAGTACTACATGGTCCGAGGTGTTAAGTTCATTTACCATAAGCCACCACTTTGTATGAGATTAATCTGGCGTTATATAAAATAATGGAATAATTGCTGGTGAATTTGGGTGACCAGATATTCTGGTCACCCAAATCAGTGAGATCTAGAGGTCAGGCAGGTCAGCTGCGATATTCTGATTCCACCAGTACATACCATAGGTGGCTTCAAAACCAGGTGCGCCGGGCGCAAACTGGTCAATATCTGCCTGGGTCATAAATTCGCCATCCGGAACAACAATGTTGCCGTCAATATCCACGATGGGTCCTGCAAACACATCAAAACGATCGAATTCACCTGCTGCAACAGAAGCCATTACAGCTTGAATTTTGGCCAGATCCTCAGCGGGAAGGCTGGCGACACCAGGCTGCATTTCCTGTCCTTCCATCAAACCGTACAGGCCAACGCCGCCGGTGGAGGCATCAAAGTAATCGGCCATGTATGGATAGGTTCCAGCCATAACCTGTTCTGTAACACCAACGAATACTGGTCCCCAAACCCAGTAAGGAGCGGTCAGGCACTCATCTATTGTGCAGGAGCCAACCCAGTCATAGGTGATACCATAAACACCTTCGCGGTCTGCTGCTGCTAAAGCGGAAGCCGGGGTATCTGCTCCGGTTATCACAACGTGGGAGCCAGCATCGAACAAGGAATCAGATCCTTCTCGTTCAACAATGGGATCGTGCCAGGTGAAGATCCAGCGAATGTCAACATCACATTCGGGGCAGGTCTCCTGAACACCCAATGCAAAGGCATTAAACAAGCGGAATTCTTCGGGGATGGGGAATGTGGCCATACCACCAACGCGGGTGGCGCCATCTGCCTTGGCCCGGGAACCCGAGATCATACCGGCTACATATTTCATCACTTCCATTTCGCCAAACAAGTTGCCGAAGTTGGTTCCATTGAATTTGTAACCAGAAATATGAACAAAACCAATCTCGGGGAATTCCTCAGCGACAACTTCCATGGAATCCATATAACCAAAGGATCCACCGAAGATCAAGTCGAAGCCCTTACGGGCCAGAGCGCGGAATACCTGCTCGGAGTCAGCACCTTCTGCCACCAATTCCAGGTAAGAAGTATGCACGCCGTCCAGATTGTCCTCGAGGTAGTTAATACCTTCCCACTGTGCCTGCGACCAGCCACCATCATCATGGTTGCTGAGCATCACTATGGCGACATTGAATTTTCCTTCCTCAACGTCAGGAATCTGCAAGCCGCCTTCGGCTTCCTCTTCTTCCATCTCTTCTTCTACCACAGCCTCTTCTTCCTTGGGTGCTTCCGTAGCAGGCGCAGGCTGGCAGGCAGTGAAGACAAATGCCGCAATCACCATCAGACTTACCACTAACCATAGACTTTTCTTTCTCATTTTTTCTCCTCTATACATTGGAATTTCAATGGTTCTTTTCCTGCATTACTATTGAGAAAAGCCTCCTTTTTTATTTTGTGTCGTTACTTGGATAACATAAGTATACTTGAATATTTCTTTTCGTCCTAAAGAAGGATATCTTCTTATAACTTATGTCCATCCAAGCTTATAAATCTGAATGTTATGGAATAATCCGTGTACCTGTTTCGCCTTTGAGGGCTCGTCCGATATTTTCAGGATTGGTGACCAGGGCTTCTTTACCGCCCTGCTCCAGGAAGCTGACAATCGCTCTGATCTTGGGTTCCATGGAACCTTTGGCAAAGTGTGTCCCTTCATCCAGGTATGCTTTGGCTTCCGCCACTGTCATCTGATCAACATCTACCTGATCAGGTTTGCCAAAATTCAAGGATACTTTCTCGACCGCAGTTGAAATCAACAGCATATCAGCATTGATCTCATTGGCAAGAAATGCCGAGGCAAAATCCTTGTCGATCACTGCGGCGGTGCCGATCACACCGGCCTCAGTTTCAATCACAGGAATGCCGCCGCCGCCAACTGTGATGGTGATAACACCACTTTCAATCAAAGCTTTGATCGCGTCAAGTTCCATGATTTCTACCGGTAGAGGGGAAGCTACCACCCGTCTCCAGCCCCTACCGGCATCTTCGACAATGTCCCAACCCAATTCTTCTTTTCTTTTCTGGGCTTCATCTTCTTCCATGAAGGTTCCGATTGGTTTGGCAGGTGTCTGAAAGGCAGGGTCATTTGGATCAACCCTGACCTGGGTGATCACAGTGGCCACAGGTTTATTGATGCCTCGTTTTTTCAATTCGTTTTGAATGTTCTGCTGCAAAGAGTAACCAATCGCTCCCTGGCTGTCTGCCCCACAAACATCAAGGGGAAGTTCATGCATACCCTCAACCTTATGGGCAATCTCAGAGCGCCGCAGAATAAATCCAACCTGGGGACCATTGCCGTGACCAATAGCGATAACCCAGCCGGCTTCAATCATGTCCACCAGGTGTAAAGCTGTCTCTTGGGCGGCTTTGTACTGGTCCTGAACGGTTTGCTGCTGTTTGGATTTGATCAGGGAATTTCCGCCAATCGCGACAACAGCAACTTTCTTTTCTTTTTCCATACTACTCTCCTAGCGCATGGTCAGAGCCATGACTGCTTTCTGGGCGTGCATTCTGTTTTCAGCCTGGTCGAATACCACTGACTGGGGACCATCCATCACTTCACTGGTGACTTCTACATCCCGATCTGCTGGCAGCGGGTGCATGTAGATCGCATCTTTATCAGCCAGGGCCATTTTCTTGGAATCAGTGATCCAATCTTTGTATTTATCCTGGATCTTCTTGCCTTCTTCCGGATCCTGGGTTGTCAGTAAAGGTCCCCAGGATTTGGCATACACAATATCCGCATCCTTAAACCCTTCTTTCATATCATCAACAACTTCAAATTTTCCGCCATATATCTTTGCCTGGGCTCGGGCCTGCTCCATAATCTCAGGCATTAATTTGAATTCTGGTGGATGAGCCAGGGTGACATCCAGGCCAAAGCGGGGCATTTGCAGGATCAGGGATTGGGGAACAGAGATAGGTTTCAGGTAGGAAGAGGCATAAGCCCAAGAAATCACAATTTTCTTTCCACGCAGATTGGGGCCTTTTTTCTCAAATATGGTCATAATGTCTGCCAGACACTGATGGGGGTGGTAAACCTCACACTGCATATTTAAGACAGGCGACCGGGATGCTGAGGCTACGTTATTGATATATTGATTGCCTACTCCCCAATCAACATGGCGGATAGCAATGCCGTCAAAATATCGGCCCAGGATCTCTCCCAGTTCTTTTTCAGTATCCCCGTGGGAAACCTGGGTGGTGCGGCTTTCCAAAAAGGCTGCATGCCCACCAAGCTGAGCCATGCCAGACTCAAAAGATGCCCTGGTTCGGGTACTTGAAAAGAAAAATAACATACAGAGGGTCTTATCCTGAAGCAAGGCATGCCGTTCACCTAATGCCCGTTTCTTTTTAAGATCCCAGGCAACCTCGAGAACGGTCTCAACTTCTTCTTTTGTAAAATCCAGATCGCCAATTAAATCGCGACCTCGTAAATCAGTTATCATGGTTATCTCCTTATTTCCGTTCAGAATGCGGACACCTGAACATTTAATTAATTCCCGGCAGATCGATCGGAGTCAGTCTGCCGAGAATTGATCTATCGTTTTTTTACTCTTCTGCACCCAGAACCAGGGCCAGCAGAGCCATGCGCATCACAACGCCATTAAATCCTTCTTTCCAGTAGCGAGCCCAGCGGGTCTGATCGACATCCGGAGGAATATCATCCATGCGGGGCAAGGAGTGCAGCAGAACCGCATCAGATTTAGCCTTGGTTTCCAGCAATTCTTTGGTAATCTGGAATTCCGGAGGTGTCAAAGCGACATCGCCATCCCGTTCGTCGCGGGATTTGGTGTAATCCGGCTGCACAACAGGTTCAACCAGAATAACATCTGCGTCAGCTATAACTTCGCGAACATCATCACCCTCAGTGAAGTTCAGGCTGTTGCGTTTGAAGTCTTCCCGGTATTCATCAGGAAGCTGCATGTCTTTGGGAGAGATAAAGGTGATTGGGCAGTCGTACTGGGTTAAGGCATGTCCCAGGGAGTGCATAGTGCGCATCCTCATATCACCAACTGCAACCCACTTCAGACCGTCAAGACGACCTTTCTCGGTCAGAATAGTATAAAGATCGGTCAGGATCTGGGTAGGATGTTCTCCCCATCCATCTCCACCGTTAATGATCGGAATGCTAACCCATTTGGCTGCTTCGTGAGGAGCACCTTTCTGGAAGTGGCGCATAACGATCACATCGCCATAATTTTCGAGCATTTTGAAAGTGTCCTTGATGGACTCCATATAGAAGTCACCAGCGCGAGTCATCTTGGCATCAGAAAAACCAGTTACTTTACCGCCCAGGCGAAGCATTGCTGATTCGTGAGCCAGGCGGGTGCGGGTGGACGGCTGGTAAAAAGCAGTCACCATGATTTTATCTTTTAACAAATCCACATTCTTGCGATTTTGAGCGATTGGTGCCAACTTCTTGGCAACTTCAAAAATTCGTTCAAATTCATGTCGTTCAATATCCTTCAATGATATGATGTCACGTCCTACAAAACTTCTCATGATCGTACTCCTTTGAAAAATAATCCTATATGCTTGATTTGATTGTCGTCTATGTTTTTCGATAGGTGATTTATATTATTTGTTTTCCTCCTGACATAACCGCTTTAGGTTTGATAACCTACCCGGCGGACAATATGAAAATGAAAATACCCGGGAATAAAATAACTGAATGAAGAATCAATGATCCTGCCCCGGGTAGAAAACAACAATGATGAAAAAACCAGCAGGGGATCGTTCACTTGAATTTCCAGCGCTGCTGCCAGGTCTGGAGTGGCACCAGTGGCACTTATGTCACATTTTGAACTTGCCAGCGGAATATCATCCCGTTTGATCAACAGATCCAGAACAGAACCTGTGAAGTGATACTTTACTTCCTCTTCACTAATCACATCAATGGGCAGGTTATCCTCCAGGTATGCTACTGGTTTATTGTCTGCCTGGATCACCCTCGAAACATGAATGATCTTTTCGCTCTCCGGTAATCCTAATTCCTGGGAAAGGTCAAAATCAACCAGTTTTTGGCATACTTTCAGCTCTCCCATTGAAACTACCAAACCAAGATGGTCAGCAATAGTTTCCAGACTGATTAGGTGCTCCAATCCGCTGTCGAAAACGTGAATTGGGTGAATGACAAAGGTCCCCACGCCTTGTTTCCGCTCCAGCAATCCCCGGGTTTCGAAAGTCCGCATTGCTTCCCTCAGAGTAGCTCGGGAAACTCCCAAATCTTCTGCCAGCCTGGGTTCTGAAGGCAGCTGCTCTCCAGATTCTGTGTCTGCAATCAAGGTGCTGAGCTGTTCATGTAAAGACCTGGAAACGTTATTATCCTTGATCAAGAGCCTTCTCCTTCAAGAACAGGGATAAATGAAAAGGCGTCTACATCAACCAGCCCCAGATCAGAAATACGCAATGAAGGTATCACTACCAATGCCAACAGGCTCAGCTGCATATTAGGATTGGCAATCGTGCAGCCGCAGGTGCGGAAACCTTCCAGCACAGTGGCAGCTTCTTCAGCGACAACTTCAGCCCGTTTATTAGACATCAGTCCCGCAATAGGAAGGGCGACCTGCCCGATCACCACCCCATCTTTAACCACTACCTGGCCGCCATTCATCTCTGCCAGCTGGTTGGCAGCCAAAGCCATTAGACCTTCATCCGTGCCAACGACAATCATATGATGGGAATCATGGGCAACAGTAGAGCCAATGGCACACTTCCCTTTTAAACCAAACCCGGACACCAATCCAACAACCACCCCGCCTGTTCCCTGGTGCCGCTCAACCAGAGCGATTTTTGACAGATCTTCCTCCAGGTTTACCCGTATCTCACCATTTTCTGCCTTAACCGGAATTTGAAGGTGTCTAGTGGGGGCTTGACCTTCGATAACTCCTATCACATGAGCCAGTAACTCACCAGATGATATATTTTCATCAACAGGCAGTCGGAAATTTTCAGCAGTTAATGAACTTTTCATATTCACAGAATTAGTTATCCAGTCGGGATAGGAAATCGGGGGCAACTCTATTTTCCACTGCCCTGATTCAACCAGGACTTCACCTTTGGCGATGACCAGTTCCGCCTGGAAATTCTCGAGGTCTGACACCAAGAGGATATCTGCAAATCTACCCGGCGCGATCTGTCCCATATCCCTGGCCATCCCAAAATGTTCTGCTGTATTGATAGTAGCCATCTGGAGCGCAGTCATTGGATCAACTCCAAGACCAATGGTGTGTCTCAGAACCCGATCCATATGACCATCATTTACAAGCGTTTCCGAATGGGAATCATCTGTGCAAAGTATAAAATTACGCGAATCCAATCCGTCCTCGGTGATAGCCTTGACCTGGGCTTCGACATCGAGCCAAGCTGATCCGTAGCGCAACATGGATTTCATGCCCTGGCGAACCCTGGCCACCGCATCTTCTTTCCTGGTGCCTTCATGATCATCTTCTGCTCCCCCCGCGACATAACCATGGAAGGGTATTCCCAGATCAGGTGAGGCATAATGTCCCCCAATCACCTTGCCAGCTGCCCGGGTGGCAGCCATCTCCAGATGCATTTTTTCATCGCTGGAGAATACTCCCGGGAAATTCATCATTTCTCCCAGCCCAATAATATTTTTCCACTTCATTGCTTCTTCAACATCTTCCGGGCCGATGGATGCTCCGGGAGTTTCCAAGCCGGGTGCTGACGGAACGCAGGAAGGCACCTGGACCCAAACATGGATAGGCTGGGTTTCTGCCTCTTCAGCCATCAAACGAACACCCTTGAGACCAAATACATTGGCAATCTCATGGGGATCTATGAACATTCCGGTAGTACCCCGGGGAGCAACCGCCCTCACAAACTCTGTGATGGTCACCATTCCCGACTCAACATGCATGTGTGCGTCAAGCAACCCAGGCACCAGGTATTTTCCATCAGCATCTATCACCCGGGTGCTTTCGCCGATGGTATGGCTGGCATCTTCTCCCACAAATGCGATTCTTTCGCCAATAATGGCAATATCTATACCCGGGATGATTTCTCCAGACTGAACACAAACCCATTGGCCGTTGCGAATCACTATATCGGCTTCTGCCCGGCCCATTGCCACATCTACCAGGGATCTGGTGCGTTTGCTGATCTGTTCTCTGGTCATACATTTACTCCCTAGTAAATAAAAATAATCCCCAATTAGTTATTTAACAATCTTGCCGCTGCTTGATTGTGTTTTTCTATCTGGACCGGTAAATCAAGTGAGGTTAGCTGGCCATCCTTGACCACAAATTTACCGCCTACGACTGTATAGTCTACTTTTACGGGAGCGCAAAATACTACAGCCGCTACCGGGTCATGCAGTGCTCCCGCATAATCGATCCTGTTCAGGTTGATTGCTGTGAAATCGGCTGCTTTTCCTGGTTCAAGAGAACCTATATCCGATCTTCCCAGAACTTCTGCGCCACCAATGGTAGCCAGTTCCAGGGCACCTCTGGCAGTCATGATTTTTTGATCACTTTTTCCGGAGCGGGAAGCTCCCATAATACCGGCTCTGAGCCGGGACAGGAGCATAGCCTGGCGGGTTTCTTCCAGGAGATGTGATCCATCATTACTGGCTGAGCCATCCACACCCAATCCGACATTAACACCTGCTGCAAGCATATCCAGAATGGGAGCAGCGCCAGACGCTAATCTCATATTTGAGCTCGGGCAGTGAGCCACGCCACAGCCGTGTTCTGCGTAAATTCCGATCTCCCCTTTATCCAAATAAACCGAATGCGCAAACCAGACATCAGGACCAATCCAATCAACTTCTTCCATATAGGCTACCGGGCGTTTACCAAATTTCTGAATAGTAAAATCGACCTCATCTTCAGTTTCGGCCAGGTGGGTATGCAGCTGAACCCCATATTGTCGGGCAAGAGCTGCACTTTCACGCATCAGATCACCTGTAACACTGAACGGAGAACAGGGAGCCAGCACAATCTGGGTCATTGAACCTGGCTGGCTGTCATGATAAGCCTCAATTAAACGCAGGGAGTCTTTAAGAATTTGATCTTCATCTTCTACTACACTATCAGGAGGCAACCCACCTTTGCTTTCACCCAGGCTCATGGAACCACGCGACGCGTGAAGTCTAACGCCAATTTCAAGCGCTGCTTCAATTTCATCATCCAACTTTGATCCATTGGGAAATAGATATAGATGATCAGATGCAGTGGTGCATCCTGATAAAGCCAGTTCAGCCAGAGCAGTTTGAGTAGATATTCTGATATCTTCCGGCCTCATCCGGGCCCAAATTGGATAGAGAGTTTTCAACCAGTTAAATAAATTTGCATCCTGAGCATCTGGTACCACCCGGGTTAATGTCTGATAAAAATGATGGTGAGTATTGACAAGGCCAGGCAGCACAATATGCCCTTTTAAATCAAGAATCTGATCTGCTTTTGAGGGAAGCTGATCAGATTTTCCTACTGCCTCTATAAATCCGTCTTTAATAAAAATACCACCATTCTCAATCTCATGACGGTGGTTATCCATTGTAACAAGGACCTGGGCATTTTTAACAAGGAGAGTCGGCATAGTATATCCTGAGTAACGACTTGTCTGACAACTTCAAGTTTAACAAAAACTCCCCTATCTGTCAATTGTCTGACAAGTAAATTCCATGATTTTATGATTAAAATCACATGAATTCAAAGATTATTTTCTAAAGAAATAATTGAAGGGGAATTTCAGGGATAAAAGATCAAAAAAAGTAGTTCAACAGAATTCGGGCCAGGGTAGGGTTCAACAACGAGAACACCGCCCCACCTAGGATTAAAATCAATCCCAATAACGCAAGTAAAGAAAGACAACCACCTCTATCGATCTTTTTCTGGGGTCCGTGAACATTTTTCTTTTTTTCCTGGGAACCTTTGGCTCTCTTCCTGGTGATCTCTTTGGTTTCAATTCCCCGGGATACTTTCCCGGCCGGGGGTCCTTTCTCTATTTTTGATGTTTTTATTTGACCTTTAAAATCGAAGCCAAAATTGATATTGAACCGACCGCTTTGAGCTTTTAGAAGTTCATTTTTAAACTCAGCAGCCATCTGCCAGCGATCATTGGGTCGGACCTGGAGAGCTCGTTCAACAGCTTCTGAAACCCGTTTGGAGACTTTAGGATTCCTTTCTCTAACTGGAGTGAGCTCTAGCTGATCCATGGTCTGGGCCAGGCTGTCTTCAGGTGTAAAACCTGTTAACGATGTATATAATGTAGCGCCAAGTGAATAAATATCCGTCCGGGCATCTGTCCGGGCAGCTCCATATTGCTCTGGAGGTGAGAATCCCATGGTCATTGCCCGGGCACCGGTGGTTGTGGTTTGATCGCCGTATATCACCTTTGCCAGGCCAAAATCAACTAAATAAACTCCCCCATCGGGTGTAATCCGCACATTGGCAGGTTTAATATCCCGATGCAACACCATAGAATCCCTGGAATGCATATAGGAAAGTGCATCACAGATGGCTGCTCCAATAAAGACTACTTCTTCCTCTTCGAAGGAACCAATCCGCTCCAATCTTTCCTGGAGGTCTTCGCCTTCGATGTAATCCATGATCAGGTATTGTCCTTGATCTTCAAGGCTGAAATGATCTGAGACGCGGGGAAGATTGGGATGGCGCAAATTAGCCAGGATTATGGCTTCCCGGCGGAACTGCCGAGCATAATCTTCGATAGTGAACAAATTCTCCTTGACTGCGACCTCCAGACCAAGGTTTTCATCCACGGCCCGGAAAATAGAACCCATTCCACCGTGGCCCAGAACCTCAATAATCCTGTATCGTTCGCGTAGGAGCTGACCTTGTTCTAATGACATGAGGTATAGTTTTTAGTTCTTAAATATCCAGATTCCTTACTTCATTTGCATGAGTGATAATAAATCGCTTCCTGGGGGGAACAGAGGAACCCATCAACATATCGAAAGTCCGGTCTGCTGCAGCAGCATCTTCAATGGTCACTTGCAGGAGAGTCCGGGTTTTGGGATCCATTGTTGTATCCCAAAGCTGTCGAGGATTCATCTCGCCCAGACCCTTATAGCGCTGAAGTTGAGCTTTATCAGGACTGAGCCCTAATTCCTTAAACTTATCCTGTCTTTCTTTTTCAGAATAGAGATAGATCTTCTTATTCTTATAATTCAACCTGAACAAAGGAGGTTGGGCAATATACAAGTGACCGGTATCAATGAGAGGCTGCATATACCGGAAGAAGAAGGTCAGTAGTAATGTCCGGATATGGGCACCATCAACATCAGCATCAGTCATGATTATCACACGCCAATAACGCAAACCTTCGATATCAAATCCTTCGCCAATACCTACTCCCAGGGCAGAAATCAGGGATCTAACTTCATTATTGGCCAGAATCTGGTTTAAGCGGGCTCGTTCAGTATTCAGGATCTTACCTCTTAAAGGCAAAATAGCCTGGAAATGGCGATCTCGCCCTTGTTTTGCAGATCCACCAGCGGAATCGCCCTCGACGATATAGATTTCAGATTCCTCAGGGTTTCTTGATGAACAATCCGCCAATTTACCCGGCAAAGTCATGCTTTCCAGGGCAGATTTACGTATCACCAGATCCCTGGCTTTACTTGCAGCCTGTCTGGCTCTCGCTGAAGTCAGGCATTTATTCACAATAGCTTTGGCTGCCGAGGGGTTTTCCTCTAAAAAGGCTTCCATTCCTTCAGCCACAACCTGCTGGGCGTGTGTTTTCACCTCAGCATTCATCAATTTGACTTTTGTCTGACTCTCAAATTGTGGTGAAGGATGTTTAACGCTGATGATTGCAGTCAAACCTTCCCGTGTATCATCTCCAGACAGGTTTGGATCGGAGTCTTTTAAGATCTTTTTACTGCGGGCATAGTTATTGATTGTCCTGGTGATTGCGGCCCTTAAACCTGTTAAATGGGTGCCGCCATCAATAGTATTGATGGTATTTGCGAAAGCATATATAGATTCAGCAAAGGCATCTGTGTATTGAAAGGCAGCATCGATGATGATGCCATCAACTTCTTTCTCGACATGGATCACTGAATGAAGTTTTTCTCTATTACGATTCAGATAACGCACGAAAGATGTGATCCCGCCGTCAAAATAGAAGTTCATTTCCTTGTTGACTCTCTCATCCGTGAACTTGATCGCAACGCCCTTGGTTACAAAGGCCATCTCCCGGAAGCGCTGTACCAGGGTTTCAAACGAGTAGGACAAATCGCTGTCGAAAATGGTTTTGTCATATAAAAAGGTCTGTGTAGTTCCCGTTTTACCCCTGGGGGCATCACCGACTACTTTCAATTTTGTGACAGGAACACCTCGTTCATAACGCTGGTAATATTCCTTTCGATCTCTCCAGACCCGGACTTCGAACCATTCGGATAGTGCGTTGACCGCTGAAAGTCCTACACCATGTAATCCGCCAGAAACCTTATAACCGCTGCCCCCGAATTTTCCACCTGCATGCAGCATAGTCATCACCAGCTCAAGAGCAGGTACTTTCTTTTCAGGATGAATATCAACCGGTATGCCGCGGCCATTATCTGTTACGGTAACACTTTCATCTTGATGAATGGTAATTTCAATTTCATCACAAAAATCCGCTAGAGCTTCATCAATCGAATTATCTACTACCTCATATACCAGATGGTGCATTGCTTTGATGTCCGTTCCACCAACATACATTCCAGGCCGTAAGCGGACTGCTTCCAACCCTTCCAGTACCTGGATATCTTTAGCTTCATAGGACATCTTTTGTTTCTTCTTTGCCACAAAAACCTCCCGCAATAAACACGCAAACCCGCATCATACCATGATCAGGGTTATTTCTCTAAGGTTGGCCGTTCTTCAACGATGGGGCCTGGCGCGCTGAGTACCTGCAGCTCTTCTGCCCAGCGAACCATGTCCTGGTAATATACAAAGCTGGCTGCTAACATACCGGTTGTAACAAAAGCATGCCCAATAATGCTTATTCCCATCAACCAGGATTCTTCTGGTGGTATCTGCCAGACCATATTTAATCCCTGATTTACCAGGATAGCAATAATGATAAACAGGCTTGTCTTAACAAAGGTCAAATTGGTTAACCGAACGCTTGTTAGCAGTGATTTCCAAGCTTTTTGACCCTGGGAATAAATTCCATGGGGGGAAAAAAATATGGGGAAAATGAACCAAAACGAGATAACGCCGAACAGGATTATGACAATTTGACCCAGGGAGACACTGAAAAATGTGATCCCGGTTGCAGCACAGCTTCCGATGACCATGATTGCTAAAAATAAAATCAACCACAATAGGCTTAACAGCAGTGACTGAAGGCTCACCCGGGGCCATTCACTGAGAACTTTCCTCCACCTGACCTGATCAAATAAAGCAGCCTGCCTGACCCCTGAAAAATAAATTCCACCAAATGCCAGTCCGACGATAAAAATCAACAGGCTGAATATAATAGCGCCGCTCATCGTCGGAACATCCCAAAATATCGGACTGCCCAGGGGATTTTTTACCGGGAGGATGGAAGTCAGTAAACTAAATATTCCTACAGGTAAGGAACGCAAGACCAGGAATAGATTTATCCGTTCCGCAGCCAATTGCCAGATCTCCTGGCCAGCTTCCATTACATCTCCAAAATCAGCAGGGAGAAGAGCGGATACTTCAATCATCTCCAAAATCAATCCCTCGATGAGGGATTTGAGTTGAAGGTGAGGAGCAAACCATAAGACCAGGTCAAGCCCCACGGGAAAGAGCAATAAAATCAAATGTTTAGTGATGGCGTCAAATCCATTTCGGA
Source organism: uncultured Anaerolineales bacterium (assembly GCA_964448865.1). Lineage (GTDB taxonomy): Bacteria > Chloroflexota > Anaerolineae > Anaerolineales > UBA11858 > B10-G9. The sequence continues at coordinate 34,867 of CAYUXO010000001.1, read as the reverse complement.
TGGATTTTAGAACATTTGGGGGCTCTGGAAGGACGATTTTGTTCATATTCATCAATGCTCTATTTTACCATACAACACCCCTCCAGAGCCCCTCCAAATCCGGCTTGGACGGGCTAAAAATCAACCCTTTATACCCTGTTTCCAGCTGGTTAGCTGCCCGTTAATCCTTATCGGGTACGCCTATTAAAAGTAATTGGGTAGTGATACAATCTTATCTAATCATTTCACAGAAATTGAGTACTATCCTGGAATTACCAGGTGAGGTAAATATGGCAAAAAAAGTTGATTTTCTGTTTACAAACGCCTATGTGATCTGCATGGATGATAGTTTTTCCCGTTATGAGAACGGAGCTGTCGCTGTATCAGGCGACCAGATAACTGCTGTGGGAGATTCTGAAGAGCTTAAAAAGGAATTCCAGGCTAGCGAGGTGATCGATTGTGGCGGAAAAGTGCTCATGCCTGGATTGGTAAACTCACACACCCATGTTCCTATGAATCTACTGCGGGGACTGGGTGACGATTTACGGCTGGATGTCTGGCTTCTGGGTTATATCATGCCTGTAGAAAGGGAATTTGTCAGCCCGGAATTTGTAAAGCTGGGAACCTCTCTGGCCTGTGCAGAACTGATCCGATCCGGAGTGACATCATTTGCAGATATGTATTATTTTGAGGATCAGGTAGCTGAGGCCGCAGCCGAAGCAGGGTTGAGGGCTGTTTGCTGCCAAACTATCTTAAAATTCCCCTCCCCTGATGCAGCATCTTATGAAGAATCCCTGGCAGCATCGGAAAAAATGATCAAAAAGTGGAAAGATCATTCTCTGATCACACCTGCGATTGCTCCCCATGCAGCCTATACTTCCACGGAGGACATTCTGGAATCAGCCGCGGCAATGGCTCAAAAATATAACGTCCCCCTGCATATTCACATCGCTGAGACAGCTCAGGAAGTTGAAGACAGCCTGGACACCCATGATATGCCGGTAGTCCCTTATGTTGAACAATTTGGTATATTTCAGTGCAAAGTAATCGCCGCTCACTGTGTCCATATCGATGAACGGGAAATGCATACTCTGAATAAATATGGTGTGGGTGTTGCTCACAATCCCACCTCAAACCTAAAATTATCATCTGGAATTGCCCCTGTTAACCGAATGCTAGAACAGGGACTCAACGTTGGTATCGGCACCGATGGAGTGTCTTCAAATAATGACCTGGATATGTTTGAAGAAATGCGCCTTGCTGCACTTTTGGCCAAAGGAAGCAGTGGTGATCCAACCGTAGTGCCAGCCCGCACCGCAATTGCTATGGCGACCAGTATGGGGGCCAAAGCGATCCATCTGGGTGATCAGACTGGTTCAATTTCTGAGGGGAAAAAAGCCGACCTGATCCTGGTGGATCTCCAAACTTTGCACAATTCACCCCAGTATAGAAATGATTCCGAGGGCGTTTATGCCCAGCTTGTCTATGCAGCCAAATCCACGGATGTTACTGATGTGATGGTCGATGGAAAATGGCTCATGCGCTCAAAAGAGTTATTAACCATAGACCTTGATGAGCTGCTCCCCCGGGCTCAAGCCCTCGCTAAGGATATTGACCAATTCTTAATCGAGCGGTTCCAGTCCGTCTACTCAAAATTGATCGCCATTGGTGGCGCCGAGGAACAGGAAAGCTATGAAGTTCAGGTGAAAGTTAAAGTAGATGATCCGGAAGATGTCATCAAGCGTTTGAAATCATCAGATCTGGAGATACTCTATTACCGCCGCTACCATGAATATGACACTTATTTCAAATTCGAAGATCCTGAAGAGGGTTGGCTGCGCTACCGCGAAGACGAGTTTTTAGATGATCAAGAAAAGGTAGAAAATATACGCTACCGTTTGACATTAATCGGTCCCAAGCGTGAGCGCCATTTCCCCCAGGATGTGCTGCTTTCCCGGAGCAGGTTCATCGCCCCTGCTCCGCACAGCCTCAGATTTTATCGTGAATACTTCAACCCTGCCGAAGAGTCATATATTGAAAAAGACCGGAAGCGCTGGAAGGTTTGTTTCCACGAGATTGAGTTCTTCATCAATCTCGACCGGATTGATGATCCTTCCCTGGGAACTTTCCTTGAGGTGAAAAGCCGGACCTGGAGCCTGGAAGACGCTGAAAAAAAGGCTCAGATAGCAGAGGACCTGCTCAACTTGCTGGGTAATTTCGCAAAAAAATATGAAACCCAGGATTACGTGCAAATAGCAGAATCCCAGACCTGATCCATGAAAATTGCAGCCATTGCTGACATTCATGGTAATTACCAGGCCTTGATTGCCGCCATCGACCATATTGAACGTTGGAAGCCAGACCGGGTTCTTGTATTAGGTGACATTATCAATCGTGGTCCAAGGTCACTTGACTGCCTGCATCTGATCCAAGAGAAAATAAAAACTGACGATTGGAGGATAATAAAGGGCAATCACGAAGGATATGTCCTGAATTTTACTGATCCAGATTTCCCTTTGCATGGATTGGAATTCGAACTCCGCAAGATCATTTACTGGACCTTTCAGTCCTTAAATGAAAATGAAATTCAGTCTGTGGCAGAAATGCCTGAAAAGCTTGATCTGGTCCTTCAGAATAATCAGCTCATCCGTGGTCTGCACGCATCCACTGCCGGGGATCGCGTGGGCATCTACCCTGACTCTTCCGACTCTGATCTGAAAAATCTGGTAGATAGCGAAGCTGATGTTTTCCTGATCGGGCATACGCACCAACCATTTATAAAGGACTTCCAGGGAACTGTTGTCATCAATACTGGATCGGTTGGTTTGTCATTCGATGGTGATAAACGGGCTGCTTACGCCCAGATTACCTTAGGTAAGGGAGGTTGGACAGGTGAAATTATTCGGATAGATTATGATCTGCCGGCAGCCGTTGGGGACTACGAACAATCCGGATTTATACCTGATGGCGGACCGCTGGCAGAGCTGGTATTAGCAGAGTTGAAATTGGGGTGGCCGCAGTTATCTCACTGGTTCCGGCAGTACAAATCAAGAGTACTGGGAGGAGAAATCAACCTCGATCAGGCTGTAGCTGAATATCTACAAAATCCCAGTATAGAGCAGAGCAGAACAGATATTCCAATGATATACCCGTTATGAGGGACAAGAAAGAATGGCAATCACACGTTTAGCATTGGCTGTAGAGGCAGCTCTACAAACTGGAAAATTATTGCAAGATTATTTTCATAAAGTCAATCTCCAGAGTACTCTGAAAGCAGATCAAACCCTGGTCACTGAGGCAGACCGGGCAGCAGATCGGTTGATCCAGGAAATGATATTAAGGGAATTTTCGGACGATCAGATTCTCAGTGAAGAAGGAAATACGATATTCCCTGATAACCGGCATGTCTGGGTTATCGACCCCCTGGATGGGACTGTCAATTTCAGCCAGGGTTTGAATTACTGGGGGGTATCTATAGCTCATCTGGTAGATGGTTATCCCCAGACTGCCGCTTTATATTTTCCCGAAACCGAAGAACTCTTTTCTGCTGTGAAAGGACAGGGTGCTGAATTAAACGGCGTGGATCTTCAGGTAAGTGAAAAAAGCAGTGATGCCCTTTTTTCTATTTTTGTCCATTGTTCCCGAATGGATCAGCGTTATAAGGTAAATCTTCCCTACAAAAGACGCTCACTTGGCGCAGCAGCCTATCATCTCTGTCTGATTTCCAAGAATACTGCTATACTAGCCTTTGAAAGTACACCAAAAATATGGGACTATGCGGGTAGTTGGTTGATTGTCAGTGAAGCGGGAGGGGTAATCGAATCTCTGGGTGAGAAAGGTCCTTTCCCGGCTCAAGCGGGCGCTGATTACCAGGAAATATCATTTTCTATCATAGCTGCAGCCTCTGATCTATTAATGGCTGAGGCTAAAGAAAACATCATTAAGCTTTGATTATCAATATATTATTGGAGGCAGAACCATGAAATACAGATTCCTAGGGAACTCAGGATTGAAAGTGTCCGAATTATCGTTTGGCTCCTGGGTAACTTTTGGCAGCCAGGTGGATATCGATAAAGCAGTTAAATTAATGACAATTGCCTATGATGCCGGGGTAAATTTCTTTGATAACGCTGAAGTCTATAATGACGGTGATGCTGAAATGATCATGGGCGAAGTGATCAAGAAAACCGGTTGGAAACAACATGACCTGGTGCTCTCAACCAAGATCTTCTGGGGCGGAGATGGTCCAAATGAAAAAGGTTTATCACGGAAGCATATCATAGAAGGCATGGATGCATCCCTTAAAAGAATGGGGGTCGAATATGTTGACCTCGTATTTGCCCATCGACCTGATCTTCATACCCCGATCGAAGAAACTGTTCGGGCATTTAACCACTTGATCAACCAGGGCAAAGCTTTTTATTGGGGCACAAGTGAATGGTCTGCCCAGCAAATCACCCAAGCCTATGGGTTTGCCCGCCAGGAACATCTGATACCTCCCCTGATGGAACAACCTGAATACAATATGTTCCACAGGGATCGGGTGGAAGCAGAATACCACCGTTTATATACAGAAATTGGTCTGGGAACGACTATCTGGAGCCCATTGGCAAGTGGTTTGTTATCAGGCAAATACAATAACGGGATCCCCAAGGATTCCCGTGCCAACCTACCGGGATATGAATGGATCAAAAAACGTTTTACTGCTGATGAAGCCAAAGATCAGATAAAAAAGGTGATTAAACTTGCAGACATAGCAGAAAAACTGGGCTGCACCACAGCCCAATTGGCTCTCGCCTGGTGTTTGCTGAATCCCAATGTCAGCACTGTAATCACAGGAGCGTCCAAGCCTGAGCAGGTAAAAGATAACATGAAGGCCATTGATATTGTGGATAAGCTAACCCCGGATGTGGTTGAGAGTATTGAAGATATATTGGATAACAAACCGGATTTTCCCCCTGATTTTCGTTAATCGTATTGGTTCTGATATCAATAATAATAAGGTCGAACTATTATCAGCAGCTGAAAATTCAGCTGCTGATTTTTTTATTAATGAGGTTGACCATATCCTGAGATCTCTTAACGGTGTCTCCCAGGTAAGATAAACCAGACAGGGAATCCCTAATTTGCTCTGCTGACAGGTAAACCTGAATTTCCTGGTCCTCAATCAATAGATCCACCAGGGGGTTTGGTTCTCCCTTTTGGATCGCAGACCAGGACAGAAGGGAGTGCCCCCGGATCAAACCGTGCATCTTTTGCCGGTCAGCTCCAGCTTTTACAAGCAGCATCAGTAATTTTTCAGTAGCCGCGAAAGGACCATAATTTTCCAGATTCTGCTTGATCCTTGATTTATTTACAACCAAACCTTCCAGAATATTCAAACTGGCATCCAGCATCTCATCGGCGCATAAAAACGCCTCGGGGATGATGATCCGCCGGTTGGCGCTGTCATCCAGCGTCCTTTCCAGCAGCGAATGGGCTGCATTGTCCCAGGCAATGCGGGGAAGTTGAGCCAGGTATCTGCCCAGAGAATTGATCTTTTCAGCCTTGATAGGGTTCTGCTTAAACGGCATCGCAGACGAGCCTATCTGCTCACCCCCAAAAGGTTCCGCCAGCTCTCCAAAACCAGGTGATTGTAATATTCGTAAATCAAAAGCAAATTTATACAATACTGCCCCCATCCCGGCCAGGATTGACAATAAGCGGTAATCCTGGGTTCTGGGATAGGTTTGGCTGACAACATCAAAGAAATTCAATCCTAATTTCTTAGCCATTTTCTCCTGAAATGCCGGCAGATTTTCCTTGCCAAGCAAGGTAGCAAAAGATGCGCTGCTGCCCACTGCTCCGGTAAATCCTTTTCCCATAATGTCATCATTAAACTGGGTTAAAAGCTGATAATAGATTAGTAGATCCTGTGCTGGCTGAGCCAGACGATATCCTAGAGTAGATGGTTCAGCTGGTTGAAGATGTGTAAATGCGATCAGAGGCAGCTCCGCCACGTCTTCAATAATCCCTGCCAGCGTGATCAGCAGCTGTTTGATTTTTTCTACCAACAAGTTCAGGGCAGCTTTTTGCTGTAATACCAGGGTATTATCCTTGATATCCATTGAAGTCGCGCCCAGATGCAGGATGCCGCCGGCCTCCGGGCACTGCTCGGCAAATACTTTTAATTCCGCCATTAGATCATGCTGGATCTGTTTCTCGATCTCCTGGCTTCGATCCAGGTCAATGTTGTACTGTTGATCTCGCAATTCTTCAACCTGTTCAGCAGATACCAGTCCATATTCCTTCTGAACATCGGCCAGGACCACCCACAACTTCCTCCATAACAAGCGGGTTTGATTTAGACTCCAGATCTGCCTCATTTCGGAAGAGCCATATCTCCAGGAAAATGGTGATGCGTAATTGTTCATATCGGTCATAGTGATCCTTCCAGCATAAACATCCTAACCAAACTGTCATTTGCTGTTCATCCACCCTTCATTATAATACCCTTAGTTAATCATAATACCCACTGGTTTTGCTCCGAATAGAGTTCAGGCCTATTCTGAGCGTATTTGCTTTGGCGGTGGCTTAAGGTAATATGATAAAATCCATTTATTAATGCAAATAAAGTATTTATTACTGAAAATGAATTATTTGAGGGAAATCCATCGGGGAGGACCGGTCTGGAAACAAGAAAAATAACCCAGAATCTGAATAAAGACGCAAAAACTCTTGAATACTTGCAGCCAGGAACCAAACTGGAAGGTAGATATAAAATCCTATCTACTGTCGGCCGCGGTGGTATGGGCGCTGTTTACCGGGCTCAGGACTTGCGCTTCAAGGTTGAAAAGATCGTCGCTGTCAAAGAGATGATCAACCAGGCCACTGATCAGGAAATGAGAGATACTATCGTGGAAGGTTTCGAGAGAGAAGCCAATATCCTCGCTACAGTCAGCCATCCTTCAATCCCTACCATTTACGACTATTTTACTCTGGGGGCTCGCTCTTACCTGGTGATGGAGTTTGTTGAGGGCGATAACCTGGAAATTAAACTTCAACAGCACAGATCACCTTTTCAGGAAGAAGAGGTAATTGCCTGGGCGATCGCCCTCTGTGATGTGCTGGATTACCTGCACACACATGATCCGGAGCCGATAATCTTCAGGGATATTAAACCTGCCAATGTCATGATCACCCGGAGAAATCAAATCCGTCTGGTTGACTTCGGCATCGCAAAAACCTTCCAGATTGGAAGCAAAGGAACCATGATCGGCACGGAAGGATATTCTCCTCCTGAGCAGTATCGTGGAGAAGCTACCGAAGCGGTTGATATCTATGCCCTCGGTGCGACTCTCCACCACCTGCTAACTAACCAGGATCCTCGCACAGAACCTCCTTTCACATTTGATGAACGCCCCATCCGGCAAGCGAATCCGGATATTAGCGTGGCATTGGAAACCATCATCAACACGGCGTTAATGTATAATCCCCCGGATCGCTTCGAAAGTGCTGCCATCATGAGAAAAGCACTGGTAGCCCTGGCGCAGAAGACCGGGATGTTTGAGGATGAAATCACTGTTGCCCAGGCTACTCAGTACTTCCAGGATCAAAGCCACTCCCCTATCTGGACATTCGCATGTGAAGATGAGATCCGGGGAACAGCCAGTTACGCTGATGGGGTTATATATATTGGATCCTATGATCATAATCTATACGCCCTGGAAGCCGACAATGGTAAATTCGTCTGGAAATATGCCGCAGATGGCGGCATTGTCAGCAAACCCGCTATTTATGAAAACAAGCTTTATTTTGGCTCTACAGACCAGTATGTCCATGCCATTTCCTGCCGGAATGGAAAAAAAGTCTGGGTCCAATCCACGGATGGTGCAATCTACTCCTCGCCTGTCATTGCAGAAGGGCACCTGTTTATTGGATCAGATGATGAGCACCTGCATGTATTGAATCTGATGGCCGGTAGAGAGGCCTGGAGTGTGAATCTGGGTTCTAGGATCCGATCCAGCCCCCTCGTGGAAAATGAACTGGTATACATTGGATGTGAAGACGGGGAAATCCAGTGTTATGACTTCAGCGGCAATATCAAATGGCGAACTGCTGCCAAGCGGGCTGTCACCGGGTCACCCCATTTTTACAATAATGTCATCTACATAACATCCCTCGACGGAGTACTCTATGCCATCGATGCAAAATCCGGCTGGATCATCTGGCGTTTCCGGATGGAAAGCGGATCAATTTGCACACCCACGACCAATGAAAATCACATCTATGTTGGATCCACAGATAATACATTCTATTGTGTAAGTATTAAATCCACCAAGAAGATCTGGAGTTATGATACTGACAACCAGATCAACAGCTCGCCAGTATTCTATAAAGGCGCGGTATATTTTTGCAACATTGATGGGATGGTTTACAGCTTGCACGCTCCCAGCGGCCGCCTGAGATGGAAATACCAGGCTGAAGGCGCAATCACTGGTTCTCCTATCATAATCGACGATATACTTTTCATCGGAGCGGCCGATAATAAAATTTACGCTTTGCCTGCCTGATAGTTGAAATAACCGACAAATCTACAGCAAACGAGAGAACATGACAAATAATTTGATTTCAAAACTTCTAAATCTATTTCAGAAAAAATCAACTCCGGGATTGGATCTTCAAGACACAGATCCCAATGCAACGACCAAAGAGCTGGAAAAAATAACCGCTCCAGTCGATACTAAACTGGTAGGATACAGTTCTCCCCACATCTCTGTCGGATACGGATTGTCTGTTGGAAAACAAAGAACCCATAACGAAGACGCTTTCTTTACTCTGACCACAATGTTTTCCTACAATGAAACCGAGCTCCCTTTCGGTCTTTATGTAATCGCCGATGGCATGGGCGGTCATAAAAATGGCGAAATTGCCAGTGAGTTAGCTATACGAACTTTAGTCGGTTATATTCTCACTGAAATCTACACACCTTTGATGAGTCTGGATCCCGAGCAAGGCGAACTTTCCTTCCGCGAAGTATTCCACGCCGGCATTGAAAAAGCCAACTCAGAGATCATTAAGAAGTCGTATGGTGGGGGAACTACGGTTACTGCGATCCTGATCGTTGGTGAACATATGACCCTGGCGCACGTAGGGGACAGTAGGATATATTCGGTCGATAAGAAAGGCAACCTCGAAGCACTTACCAGAGACCACTCCCTAGTCAAACGGCTGCAGGAGTTAGGGCAGATTACTCCGGAAGAAGCCGCGGTTCACCCCCAGAGGAACGTGCTTTATCGCGCACTCGGACAGGGGGAACCCTTTGACCCAGAAATCATCTCTGACAAGAGACCCGAATCAGGTTACCTGCTGGTCTGCTCAGATGGATTATGGAGCATTGTAGATCAAACAATTATTTCAGCCATAATTAAATCCGGCATTTCTGCCCAGGACATTTGTGACAGATTAATTGATGCAGCCAATGATGCCGGCGGACCAGATAACATCTCGGCAATCTTGGTAGAGTTTTCTTAAGGAACTGACCGGACACCATGCCTGATAAAACCGATTTTTACAGCAGGTTGAATATTGACACGGGTGCATCTGAAGATGCAATTAAAAAAGCTTATCGTCTGGCTGCCAGAAAAGCCCATCCAGATGTAAATAAGAACGAGGGGGCCACTCAATTATTTCTCGATATCCAGGAAGCATACAAGGTCCTCTCAAATCCGAATACGAAGAATGCCTATGACGATGATCGAGAGCCTGATGATACCGTTTCTTCTATCCATACAACAATGGAGTACAGTCAAAGTGCATTATTCAGGATGGAGGAACCCCAGGTTATCTACACCCTGGTTGATATCGTGTCCAGCCAGGAGGAAAAACAAAAGGCAGTTTTACCTCTCAATATTTCCCTAGTACTGGACACCTCCACCTCAATGTCTGGTGCCAGGCTGGAAATCCTCAAGGCTGCCACCAAAGAGATCATTCGAGACCTGGCTGATGATGATCTGATCTCAGTAGTGAGCTTCAATGATCGAGCTAAAGTACTAATGCCCAGCCAATCCCAACCAACGACAGCTAAAATAGAATCCAGCGTAAATAACCTCTTTGCGGAAGGTGGAACGGAAATATTTCAGGGTTTGGAAGCAGGGTTTGAAGAAATCAGAAAGAATTCCGTGTCAGATTATGTTAATCACATCATTCTGATCACGGATGGACATACATACGGCGATGAAGAAAATTGTTTCAGTTTGGCAAAATCTGCGATTGATTTTGATATTGGTATCAGCGGCCTGGGTATCGGTATTGAGTGGAATGATGAGTTTATAGATCAGATCTGTGCCCAGACAGGCGGCCAGTCCATGTTTATTCAAGACTCAAAAAACATCAAGGATTTTATAGAGCAAAGCATAACTTCACTCAGGCAAGCCTATTCTCGACGATTGTCTCTGGAAATCACACCTGCTCCAGGAGTGACAATGTTATCGGCATTCCGGATCCTTCCCGACACGCTGCCCTTGCCCGTCCAGGAAGTATACACCCTGGGAATCCTTAAAAAGGATCAACAGCACCGGTTGCTTTTTGAATTTTTAATTGAACCGATCACCAAAGGGATTGACCAGGCAGTGATCGCCGCAGGAGAGTATTTAATAAAACGAACTCCCCGGGATTACACGATTCCAATCACACTTAAGCGACCCGTTGCAGCAAAATCGGAAGAATTAGAACCGCCGCCAGACGAAATATTCAGATCTATCTCCCACCTGACTTTTTTCCGCCTGCAGGAGAAAGCTCAAAGGGATATCTCCAGCGGAAATCCTGGAACTGCCTATCAAAGGTTGATAAACCTTTCGTCCCATTTAATGGCAAAAGGTGAAGATGCCCTGGCAAAAATTGCCATGAATGAGGCAGACCATATCAAATCTAATAATAATTTCAGCCCTACTGGAAAAAAGCAATTGAAATATGGAACTATCAGATTGCTTCTCCCGGATAAAACATGATCAGCTGCAAAGTATGTAATAACCAGGAATTTCAAGGCGTCTTATTCTGCAGTGAATGTGGATCACAAATAGCTTACCTCACTGGGAAGAAAGTGGATACGTTTGTTTATCCCTCTCAGGCACGAAGTCAGGATTTAGATATCAGAAATACCATCCCCAAGAAGTTGTTGGAGAGCAGGAACTTTATACTTTATTACATTGATGGAGAGGAAGTAATAAACTTGCCGGACCAGGATGTATTCACAATCGGACGTTATGTTGAGGGACAAGTAATCACTCCTGATGTCGATCTGGATCAATTTGATGCCTTTGATATGGGCGTTTCCCGGCTCCATGCTACAATTCGCATTGATGAAACAAAGAACAAAATCTTTGTCATTGATCTTGGATCTGCAAATGGATCAAGCGTCAATGGTTATGAAATACCTGCAAATTCGGAAGTTCCATTAAACCATGGAGATGTGTTATCTCTAGGTAAATTTAATTTGAAAGTAATCTTGCCCAAAGAAGTAAAGTAAGAAAGGATCAATATGTCACATTCTGTAATCGTGCATACCAGAAGTGCTGAACCAATGCTAGCTGAGATTGATGAGTTGCCGGAAGCAAACGACACCTTGATTAAACTCAGCAATCCCCGGCAAAGGGATGGCAAAGATTTAATGTTTCTTGAGCGTAACGTGGTATCTGTTTATTGGCCTTGGGCAGAAATCAGCTTTATGGAAATATTACCGGGAGAAACCGCTGAGGACGTAGTTAGTTTCATCAGGGAATAAAAATATGAGTCCAGATAACACACGATATAAAATACTTGCCGTCGATGACGAACAACGCATGGTGCGTTTTATCCAGTTAAACCTTGAACAGGATGGATTTGAAGTTATCACTGCCTATAATGGAAAAGACGCGCTGGAACAAGTACGCACCCAACTGCCAGATTTAATCCTGTTAGATATCATGATGCCGGATATTAATGGTTTTGAGGTTCTCAAAAAGATCCGGGAAGTAAATAATGTTCCGGTGATCATGTTAACCGCAAAAGGTGAAGAAGACGACCGCATCCAGGGACTGGAATTGGGTGCAGATGATTACATTACCAAGCCATTCAGTCCCAGGGAATTAGTCAGCCGTATCCGGGCTGTTCTACGCAGGACAAAATCCTTCACAGATGATCAGGTTGATCTCATTAAAGTTGATGAGCGATTGACAATCGATTTTTCTCGGAGAGAAGTATGGGTTGAAGGGCAAAAGGTTGATCTGCGGCCAACTGAATACCGCTTGCTGTACCATCTGGTCCAGAATGCCGGATGGGTAAATACCCACGAGCAGCTGCTTACTAAGGTTTGGGGGTTTGAATATCAAGATGAACCCCACTACGTTAGACTTTACGTGAACTATCTCAGGAAAAAAATCGAGCAAGATCCTTCCGATCCCAAGTACATTCTCACGGAGCGAGGAGTTGGATACCGTTTTGTAAATTACAAGAGAAATCAAGAGGCCGAGGAGTAATTCCGACCCTGTTAACCAGCAGTTATTTGAAACTACACAATAGTGAATCTCCTTGCCAGCTTAACCACTCTGGTATATACTCTCCAAACTATACAGGAGTTAAAAGATGTCCTTTCAGCGGATTTTATTAGTTGATGATCACGAAGTTGTCCGATTAGGGTTGAAATCCTTATTGGACAGACATACCAAATTCCAGGTTGTTGCAGAAGCATCCACTTGTGATGAAGCTGTCACCAAAGTTGACCAGTATCATCCCGATGTGGTTGTCATGGATGTCCGGCTTCCAGGTGGATCCGGTATTGAAGCCTGCGAGAAAATTATTAACAAATATCCAGATACCAAAGTGATCATGCTAACCTCCTACGCAGAGGATGAAATGCTTTTCTCATCCATAAGAGCAGGCGCCTCTGGCTATATCCTTAAACAGGTTGGCAGCAATGAGTTAATCGATGCTATTGAGGCAGTGGGCCGAGGGGAAGCTTTGTTAGATCCTGCAGTCACTCAACGAATATTTACAGAAGTCAGGAAAGCTGCCCGGGAAGAAGAAGCATCCGCTTTTACAGATCTCACAGACCAGGAAAAACACGTTCTCATCCATGTCTCCGAAGGTAAAACTAATCGGGAGATCGCCAAAACACTTTACCTGGGAGAAGGTACTGTGAGAAATTATGTCAGCAGTATTCTCTCAAAGCTGGATGTCAGCAATAGAGCAGAAGCGGCTGCTTATGCAGTCAAACATAATCTGAGTAACCATCTGGTTCATCTGACAAAAGATTAAGTATTAGATTATCAAAAAAAGAAAAACAGAAGGCAGTGCCTTCTGTTTTTTTATGGGCTTTGAACTGGTCGAAGGAAATTTGATACTGCCCAGCCTGTTCTGGATTCATTCAGGGGGGCAACCAACTGCCACCATAAGTAACCATCTCGTTCCTGCGGACCACCCTTAACGAGGAAAATTTCCCCCTCGAGACCAAGATAAACAATTTCACCACTTAAGGATGGATCTCGCCGCAGCCTCAGTCCTTCCCCTTCGGTTCCTATGATTTGTACATTAATTCCAACCTGAATACCGACTACTGGTTCAATTGTCGGTGTGTTCAAAGGTTCGGTTGGCAGAGCTGTTGGGGTGTATGTTGGAACGGGAATTACAGTTAATACAGCATCACCTGAATAGCTATTTTTATTTCCAGGAAACAATGTCCCGGCAGCAAAAAAACTAACCGCTAACAAAAGGCTGGCTGTGAGAACTGCTCCGGCAATTACCCAGGGATTGATAATATCTTTCATGACTCATTCTTGGAAAATAGAGGCCTTGGCAAATCGTTGGGAACCATTACCTTTAACGATTGAGGTTTTAATGAAATAGTTACATTCTTTGATGGTGAAATTGGTTCTCCATCCAGTTGAAGATATATATCTACCTCTGATTTCATCTTGATATCACGACAGGCTATCTGCCGGGTTTTTTCAGAATCAAGATGTTTGCCTGAAGCAAGATCAAACATATGCTGGGCCATATCCATCATGGATTCTCCTGCGAAAAGCCACAAATCCATTAATCCATCATCGATCCTGGCGCCGGGTGAGATTTCTGCCAGTCCGCCAGCATAAAGGTGAACATTAGTTACCAGGGCAAGGATAAATGTGCCGGTAACTTTTTCTCCATCTGCCCAAATCTGCAAATTCATTGCCTCCCAACTTCGGGCGTACCAGGCGACATTGGCTAAATACTGAGGAACAGCAAATTGCTTCTGCCATCTTGCCCGGGGTTCAAGATGATGGGTAACAAAGGCGTCAAAGCCTGCTCCTGCCCATAACAGAAACGGAATTCCCTGGCATAATCCTATATCCATGGTGCGTATTGATCCGTTTAGCATTTTTTTAACGGTGGTTTCGAGAGCAGTCCAATTTGTCCATGATAATAATGGCAAACCCAATTCCTGGGCCCAAACATTGCCTGTGCCTGCCGGTAAGACACAAAGAGCCGTTTCACTTCCCAATAAACCAGCTACTGCCTGATGTATTGAACCATCACCGCCTGCAACAAAAACAGCATCCATTCCGGCAGAGGCGGCTCTTTTTGCCATCCTGGTAAGGTGTTCCCCACCTTTAGTTTGCAGAATCTTCACCTTCCAACCATTGGCTTCCAGGATTTTGGCTGCCCGTTCTACAAGGGGTTGAGAAGGAAATCGGCCTGCCATGGGATTATAAAGTAATCGACCTCTCATTTTCCACCATAACCTTATCAAGACATGAACGAACATGATATCAAATCACAGTGTACTCCATACAGATATCACCGTCAAATAGTTGGTGGTACAATCAAATCGGCTTATTTTTAAGGAAATACCGGCATGACTGAGACTCTAAACGATCGCTACAGACTTGATAGAAAACTCGGTGAAGGGGGTATGGCCATTGTCTACCAGGCTACTGATCTCATGCTGGATCGAACCATCGCGGTGAAAATACTCAGGAAGGATTTTTCATCATCCCAGGCATTTCAAGAACGATTTAAGGAAGAAGCCCGGGCAGCAGCCAATCTCACACACCCAAATATTGTCACTGTTCACGATTTCGGGTTTGACCAGGACCGTTTGTTCATTGTTATGGAGTATGTGCCTGGGAAGGACCTCAAACAGAAAATCAAAGAAACTGGAGCCTTGCCCATCTACCAGGCAACACGCTTAATTGTTCAGGCTTGCGCAGGTATTGGTTATGCTCATAGAGCGGGTTTGGTTCATTGTGATATCAAACCCCACAATATGTTGATTACCCCCGATAACCGCCTTAAAGTCACTGACTTTGGAATTGCCAGAGCGCTTGCCTCTGTAAAACATGACGAACAAACACAGGCAATCTGGGGTTCCCCGGCATATTTTTCACCTGAACAGGCAGCTGGAAAAGCGCCTTCTCCCGCATCAGATGTGTACAGCCTGGGTGTTGTTCTTTTTGAGGTACTGACAGGCCAGCTTCCATTCACTGATCCTTCTCCTCAAGAGCTGGCCTTGCTCCACCGCTTTGAAGACCCACCCCTCCCCCGGGATATTAACCCAGAGATTTCTCCAGAACTTGAAACAATCATCCTCAAAGTATTATCCAAGGAACCCACTACCAGGTACAGGACTGCCGACCAGTTGGGAAGGATAGTGATCAGTTTTACTGAATATAATGATTCCGAACTCGAGGATGTCCCTGAAACCAAACCAGAAGACAGAAAACTGAAACTAATCAAGAGATTGGAGGGCAAAAGACCAGGCAGGCAGTGGTTAACGATACTGCTTGGTTTGCTGGCGCTAATTACAGTCGGGGGTCTAATTCCCTTCTGGCTTTGGGTTTATTACCAGGTGAATTAGGGTATATTTGACACCAGGGTCATCAATGCCAGACCAGGACATATTTGAATCAATTATTTGAAGTTTAAAGAAAATCATTATGAATAAGGATTATATAATCTCGCCTTCCATACTATCTGCAGATTTCACTCAACTGGGAAACCAGCTGAAGCAGGCAGAAGACGCTGGCGCAGACTGGTTCCATGTCGATGTGATGGATGGGCAATTTGTGCCTAATATTTCCATGGGGCCTTTTATTGTTGAAGCCTGCCGAAGGGCAACGGATTTACCTTTGGACGTTCATTTGATGATCAAGGATCCAGAACGCTATCTGGACAGATTCGCAGATGCAGGTGCCAGCAATTTGACTGTGCACATAGAAACCTGCCCCGAAATGGATCAAACCCTGGAGAGGATACGCGAATTAGGTTGTAAAGCGGGAATTACCCTCAATCCTGCTACCAGCGCGGATAAAATCCAGCCCTTCCTGAAGTATGCTGACCTTGTGCTGGTAATGACAGTCAACCCAGGATTCTCCGGTCAATCCTTTATGCCGGAAGTAGTGCCCAAGATCAGGGAAATTCGAAAAATGCTGGATGAGATCAAATCTGATGTCCCAATTGAAGTGGACGGCGGCATCAGCCCGGCTAGCATTCGGCAAACATATGAAAACGGGGCCAGGGTATTTGTTGCTGCCAGTTCAATATTCAAGCATCCCGGTGGGATTAAAGCGGGAATTGACTCACTGATAGAAAAGATTTAGGGTTAAATAGAAATTCCCGGAGCAGTTCACTCTCCGGGAAGAAATTGTATCGACCGTTTCCCTCACAACCAATACTGATTTTTTGTGTTATTAATAGTGGCTCAGACTTTTGTTAAGGTTCTAATGCAGCGTGTACAAAGTGTTTTCCGGGCTTTTTTTCCGTCTACATACACAGTAACTTGCTGCAAATTAGGTTTAAATTTGCGTTTTGTGGTCTTTTTCGACCAGGGGCGAGATCGCCCGAATGCTGTGGTTTTTCCACATTCTTCACATTTAGCCATAGCTTGTACCCTCATTCATTAATGATAAACTGATGATCTCAATAAGCCAGTAACTGAAGGTTAAAAATTTTGGTGAACCAATAGAACCATTCAGCCAAGCCCGCCAATATTACCATACTACCCACCAATCCACAAGAGGCTGCCCCTGATCCCCTGATTCTATGTTAAAATTTGGCATCTGCACATAAATCAACTCCTTCTAACCAAAAAGAATGGTGATTTTTATGAAAAAAGAAAAAGCTTCATTGGGCGACATTGAAATTTCTAAACAAGCCATAGCTACGATAGCTTTTCAAGCTGTCCAGCGCTCGTATGGCGTGGTGGGTTTGGCATCCAAAAATATCGCTGACGAGCTTGCCCGGGCGATTGTCAAGGATCCCACTCACGGCATTGATGTTGAATATAAGAACAAAGAAATCAATATTGATATCTAC
The DNA here is from genome assembly GCA_964448865.1 of uncultured Anaerolineales bacterium. Lineage (GTDB taxonomy): Bacteria > Chloroflexota > Anaerolineae > Anaerolineales > UBA11858 > B10-G9. Next base: position 17,581 of record CAYUXO010000001.1, on the reverse strand, counting down.
GTCATCGTTGAATACGGCACCAGAATTAAGTCTGTTGCCGCTAGCGTAGCCAACACTGTACGTTATCAAGTTGAAAACTCCCTTGGACTTCCCGTAAACGAGATCAATGTCCATGTTCAAGGACTCCGGATCAGCAACGAAGAACATTAATTATTGAAATAGCTATTTGGATTCATTCCGTTAGGAGTACTTGGCATGAGTGGAGAACAAACCATTAAAAATAACCCGCCGATCGATGGTGCTCAATTCCGAGTATTAATGAACGCAGGCCTGACCTGGCTGCGGACAAATCAGGAATCTGTAAATGCTTTGAATGTTTTTCCTGTTCCGGATGGAGATACTGGTACCAATATGGTCTTAACCCTCCAGGCAGCTATTGATGAGATCGCAGATGTTTCAAATAATGATGTAGGAACACTGGCCGGCAAATTAGCCCACGGGGCATTGATGGGCGCAAGAGGCAATTCCGGAGTGATCCTCTCCCAAATCTGGCGAGGTTTTTCGAAGGGAATCGAGAAGTGTCAAAACCTGGATGGAGCGTATCTGGTTGAAGGGTTAAAACAAGCCCGGGACACCGCTTATAAAGGAGTTGTCAAGCCAGTAGAAGGGACAATACTAACAGTCTGCAAAGACATGGCCCTGGCAGGGGAACAACATCTTAAAGAAACCGAGGATCCCTATCAACTTCTAAAATTGATCACTGAAGCAGCCAAAGTCTCGGTTGACTATACGCCGGAACTGCTTGATGTCCTTAAGGAAGCTGGTGTGGTTGATGCTGGCGGCAAGGGGTTGATGATTATTTTTGAAGGTATGGTCCGTTTTATTGAGGGCGAACCCCTGGATATCGAACCCGTCCACGTCAAGCCTTTATCCATGATCGGCCAGCAGGAAGCCATGAATAGCGCAGAACCCGGTCAGGATTATGAGGTGATTGTCGATTTCGAGCCCCACGAACCCCTGGTGCTGGAAAATTTTTACGAGGATCTAGAAAAAATCGGAACATCCATCCAGGTCGGTGAAGGAGATGGCATGTACCGCATGCACATCCACGTTCCAACAGATAAACGCTACGAACCTATCGATTACACGATGACTCTGGGAACCATAAGCAAGGTCCATATCGAAAACCTGATGATTCAAATGGGTCCTGGCAGCAAGGAAGAACCAATTAAGCTGGCCAACATTGGACCCGATGATATTGCCCTGATTACTATATCTCCTGGAATAGGCTTTTCGAGGATCTTTGCCAGCCTTGGGGCGGCAGCGATAGTTGGAGGCGGGCAAACCATGAACCCCAGCACCCAGGAAATCCTGGAGGCTTTTGAGGATTTGCCAACAGATAAAATAATTATTCTACCAAATAACAAAAACATTCTAATGGCTGCCAAATCAGCCGCTGAGGTGTCGGTCAAACAGGTCAAAGTGATTCCTACAGTAACTGTTCCACAGGGTCTTGCTGCTATGCTGAGATTAATCCCCGGGCAAGAACTTGAGAATGTTGTCGCTGATATGGAGTCTGCTATAAAAGAAATTGAAAGCGGAGAGATCACCACATCAGTCAGAGATGTGGAAATCGATGGCATTACTGTCAAAGAGGGCGAAATAATCTCTCTCCACAATGGCAAACTCGTGGCATCAAATAAAAACCTCAGCGATGGCTGTCTGATTTTCCTGGAAATTGCCAAGGCTGAAGAATTTGAACTATTAACCATGTTCTATGGTGAAAATACCACACCGGAGAAAGCCCAGGAAATGGCTGAAATGATCGAGGGTAAATACCCCGACCTTGAGATAGAACTGCAGTACGGTGGTCAACCTCATTATCAGTTCATCCTATCGATTGAGTAAACCTCGGGAAATTATCCAAATCTAATTACCCGGGATTAATTCCATACATAATTACTCGGCGGACTTAGTCATAAGCTCCGCCGTTTGTATAAGCAGGGAAGATACCATTGACAACGGCCATTGTGACAGACAGCACCTCAGATATTCCCAGAGAAATCCTGGATGATTTTAATATCTATCAAATTGCGGTTGATTTGACCCTTGATAATAAAACCTATCGGGACGGATTTGATCTCTCCAGGAATGATTTTTATCGAAAGCTGCCTGAGTTAAAACAGGTTCCCACAACAGCAGCCCCTTCTTCAGGCAGGTGCCAACAGCTTTACTCTACGATTTTCGATCAGGGCTTCACCGAGATCATTTCCCTGCATGCTTCAAGTTTATTAAGCGGAATATATAACGCGGCCAGGCTGGCGGCCCTGGAATTTTCCCAATCAATCCAGGTAATTGACAGTGAACAGTTGAGCATGGGTTTGGGATTTCAAGTTATTCAAGCTGCCAGGTGTGCCAAAAATGGCCTCCCGACAGATCAAATTCTCCTGGAGATAAAATCAATCCTGGACAGGTCACGTGTTTTTGCTATGCTGGATACATTTGAGTATATTCAACGCAGCGGCCGGGTTTCCTGGGCAAAAGCCCGGATCGGTTCGATTCTGCAAATCAAACCAATTCTTGAACTTACGGGAGGAGAAATAATCAATCGCGGTATGGCAAGGACCCGCGGGAAAGGTATCCGGCAGTTAGCTGAAGTCCTCCAGAGTTTAGGAATCATTGAAAACCTGGCGGTACTTCACACAAATGCGGCAGATGATGGGCAGCGTTTTATCGATCAATACTCACCAACGGAGGTCACCTCTCCCCTGCTGGTTAATGTCACAACAATCATTGGAACGCATGTTGGTCCAAACGGATTGGGATTTGCAGCAGTGGTAAAATAGTCTTCAATGAAACCATCAATACAAAAACTAAGAAAATTCTTCCGGTTAGAAGCAGAACGGGGGTATGACAACAAAGCGGTATTGGGGGGATTGGCGAATATCCTCTCTGACTGGGAATTAGAAGCCAGAGAGAATCAATTACCTGAACAGGTCATTCAGGCAGTAATCAGCAGATTAAGGGATTACCATCGCCTGAGTGAAGAATCCCGCGAGGTTGCTTTAAAGGGCATCTGGCAGCGGGTAGGTAAAAAGGATCTGGGTGGGAAGTCGATCCCGGAGATTGAGATACCCGCTCCGAGTAGTCAACCCAAACCAGAACCACCCCGGGAAGAAAGAACCCCAGCTCCGGTTGATAAGAAAACTTCTCCTGATTCACCCGAACCGGTTGTTGTAATAAAACCCGCACCAGCACCCGAAAAGAAATTAGATCTTGCAACGCCCATCACCAGTATCAAGGGCATTGGTTCTAAAAAGGAATCTGCTCTGGCAAGGATGGGTATAACAACAGTGCGGGATCTATTGTATACATTTCCCAGACGCCATGATGATTATTCAAGTTTAAAATCAATTGGCAGTCTCTGGTTTGGCGAAGATGTCACTATCATAGGCACAGTCGAAAACGTGATCACCAGGAGTGTCCGCAGCGGAAAGATGAAATTGGTGGAAGCTCTGATCTCTGATAAAAGCGGTGCAATTCGGGCAACCTGGTTTAATCAACCCTGGATAGAAGGACAACTCAACAGTGCAAAACAGGTTGTTCTGAGCGGCGTGATTGAACAATACCTCGGAAAACTTGTCCTGAACAATCCTGAGTGGGAACCTTTAAGTAAAAAACAACTGCACACTAACCGGATTGTGCCGGTATATCCCCTGACCCGTGATATCACCCAGAAATGGCTCCGACGGGTCATCCATGATACTGTAGGTCAATACGCCTCATCCCTGGACGATCCCCTGCCAGAGAATATACTCAAAAAGAACTCACTGCCGCGACTCACTGATGCCATCCGCGAGATTCATTTTCCTGATACGGAACAATCTCTCCACCAGGCAAAAAAACGCCTGGCATTTGATGAGCTTTTCCTGCTGCAAATGGGAGTTCTTAATCAAAAGAAACATTGGGAGAGCCGGCCAGGTGAGGTGTTTGAAAGCTCGGAGGATTGGCTCCAGATCAGACTAAAAAAACTACCTTTCCAGCTGACTTCAGCCCAGATTAATGCTCTCAACCAGATCCGGGAAGATCTTCGGTCCGGATCACCGATGAATCGTCTATTACAAGGTGATGTTGGATCAGGCAAAACAGTTATCGCTGCCCTGGCTTGCCTGATCGTAATCCAGGGCGGAGCACAGGCAGCTTTCCTCGCTCCCACCAGCATCCTTGCTGAACAGCACTTTCAGAGTCTAAAGCAACTGCTCTCTTTCAGTGGGGGAGGGTTAAAGGAAGATCAGATCCAATTATTGATTGGCGGGACCCCCGAAAATGAGAAAAAGATCATCCGGCAGGGGCTTAAAAATGGCGATATCAAACTGATTGTCGGTACCCACGCCCTGCTGCAAGATCCCATTGAATTCCAAAAACTTCGACTGGCTATCATTGATGAGCAGCATAAATTTGGCGTGCAGCAAAGGGCAAAAATGCGCGAAAAAGGCGACAACCCCCACCTGCTCGTTATGACAGCGACACCTATTCCTCGTTCGCTGGCTTTAACCTTATATGGAGATTTGGAATTATCAATCATTGATGAAATGCCGCCAGGCAGATTGCCGGTTGAAACCCACGTTTTATATCCCCGTGAAATTGAGCGGGCATATAGTCTACTGCGCCGTCAAGCAGATCTCGGCAATCAGTCTTTTATCATTTATCCCCTGGTTGAAGAAAGTGAGAAGGTCGATGGAAAAGCAGCTGTTGAAGAATTCAGCCGATTGGAGAAAGAAGTATTTACCAACTATAAAGTGGGATTGCTGCACGGTCAGATGAAAGCTGATGACAAAGAAAAGATCATGACCCAATTCAGGAATAAAGAGATCCAGATCCTGGTTTCAACAACAGTGGTTGAAGTTGGGGTGGATATTCCAGATGCTACCGTGATGCTGGTCGAAGGAGCCCACCGCTTCGGCCTGGCACAGCTGCACCAACTCCGGGGCCGGGTTGGTCGCGGTAACCAAAAATCCTACTGCATCCTGATCCCAGGATCAGCGGATGATATTGAAAATCAACGATTGATGGCAATGGCCAACACCAATGATGGTTTTGCTCTCGCTGAAAAGGATCTGGAGATCAGGGGTCCTGGACAATTCCTGGGCACACGCCAATCAGGCTATACTGAACTTAAATTAGCAAGCATCACAGACCTTGAGCTGGTTGAGAAAGCCCGCGGAGAAGCCACCGCTTTATTCCAGGATGATCCTGAACTCAACCAGGAGAATCATCAACAGTTAAAAGCTGCTGTGGAGCAATTCTGGGGCAGAAAAAATACAGGTGATATCAGTTAGGGATCAGATGATCAATATGCTGAGGAGCGATTCATGATAAGAGCAGTTTTCCCGGGTACTTTTGATCCAATCCATTTTGGCCATATTGATATCGCCCAACGGGCATCTCGCATGTTTGATGAGGTTATCGTAGCTGTATATGATCAACCGTTGAAAAAATTATTGTTTCCACCAGAAACAAGAATTTCCCTGGCCGAGCAAGTCTTAACAACCCCTAATATAAAAGTAATGGGCTACAGCGGTCTGACAGTTGACTTCTGCCATAAAATAGACGCCCAGGTAATTGTACGAGGATTGAGGGTGTTTTCGGATTTTGAATATGAATTCAGAATGGCTCTTGCAAATCACAGCCTCGCACCTGATATTGAAGTAGTAGCGCTGATAACCAACAAGGACCATACTTTTTTAAGTGGATCCACAGTCCGCGAAATTGCAGCCCTGGGTGGAGATGTGAGTTCAATGGTGCCGGCGATGGTTGAGAAAGCCTTGAAGGAACGATTTGAAGAACTTGGCAGTGATCAGAATATCGTCCCCCACACCTCACTGAGAGATTGAGAAAATCCAAATCATGTTATACTAGTTGATACTTCTTCTGGAGGAATCAGCATGGACATTCTACATCTTGTGGATCGATTGGAAGAATTGATTAATCACAGCCGTTCCATTCCTTTTACCCATAATGTTATTGTTGATGAAGATAGAATGCTGGATCTAATTGACCAGATGCGTGTCGCTATACCTGAAGAAGTAAAAAAATCGCAGCAGATTTTGTCTCAGAAAGACCGGGTGATGGCCCAGGCAAAAGAAGAAGCAAACAGAACTTTGAACATTGCTAAGGAAAAGAGCGAAAAACTATCTGATCGCGATAGTATTGTCCAGGAATCCAAGAAAAAAGCCTCTCAAATCGAGTTAGAAGCTGAACTGAAAGCTAAAAAGACCCAGAGCGACGCTGATGAGTACGTTGCCGAAACTCTGACAAATCTGGAAATTGCTTTAGAAAGAGTGTTAAACCAGGTCAGAAATGGCATTTATATCCTGGAAGAAGAACAGAAAATACCTGAAGGACCACCTGCTGAAGGGGTAACTGAAGATTAATTAATGGAATCATTCCCATATTAAGACAGCCCAATGGGCTGTTTTTTAATCTCTGCTTTCCCGCCAGGAATATCTTTTCCCATTTTTAGTATAAAAATACTTTGATAATATCCAGCTGACAAAGCCAGGAAAAAACGCATTTGCCCAAATAGCCGGCCACATTATTCCAGGAATGACTGATCTGGTTTTCTTTTTCTGGATCATCTGGAAAATCTTATCGGCAACTGCCTGGGTACTTAACAACGCAAATTGGGGCGTTACAGTTGTCGTTTTCCAGGCTAGATCTGGATCCTGGGCAAATTCCGTATCTACAGCACCAGGGAAAACTTCCGATACGATCACCCCTGTTCCCCGCAGTTCTCTTCTGAGTCCCTCAAAAAATCCCCTGGAACCGAATTTGTTTGCGTTGTAAATCGAATAAGTTGGGATCCCTATCCATGAAGCAATCGAGGAAACATGTATGATTTGCCCAGCTCCTGCAGCCAACATGTCCGGCAGAACAGCCCGGGTTAATTGGATCATTCCAATTAAATTCACCTGGATTTGCATTTGAATATCCGACTCCAGGGATTGTTCATCCAGCCATAAATGCCGGGCTGACCCTGCACAATTCACCAGAATATTTACTGCCCCGTATTCCTGCCAAATCATTGTCACGATATTTTTTATCTGTTCCAACTGCGACATATCCAATTGAACCGAAATAGCTTCTCCACCACCACCCCGAATTTGATCAACTATCCCATCCAGGCGGTCCTTGCGCCTGGCAGCCAGGACAACTCGGTATCCTTTTTTTCCCAGGGTAAGCGCTGTGTTTGCTCCAATCCCCGATGATGCACCTGTGATCAGAACCACTGGTTTATTCATAATGGACTATTTCTCCAAGTTAATTTTTCTCTGCCTAAATTCTACCAGAGGGAATGAGCTGTGCCTTCTCACCTGATTAAAGAATATAATTGCTTATAGAGCCAGTTCCGTATAGAATTAAGACAGGTCCCTGAAACTGTAATCCGGGATAATCTCCATCCGCAAACAAAATATTAAAGGAGAACACCATGGATTTCCATCTATCTGAGGAACAAAGATTATGGCGGAAAGCTGTCCATGATTTTGTTGCCAGGGAACTTAAGCCCCTGGCTCAGGAAATAAATGAAAAAGAACAAATTCCTGGTTCCCTGATCAAGAAAATGGGTCCAATCGGATTGCTGGGAATGTGTGTTGAAGAGGGTTACGGAGGATCGGACCTGGATCCAATCAGTATTGCCATAGCGATAGAAGAGTTAGCCTGGGGAGATGGGGGCACAGCACTGACAATCGAAGCTCATAATGAACTTGGCTGCGCTGCAGTATCATTGTTTGGAACCGCAGAGCAAAAAGAACAATTTCTACCTCCTGTCGTAAGTGGTGATGGCAAATTGACCTCACTGGCATTAACAGAACCTCAGGCTGGATCGGATTTGCGGGGTATTCAAACCAAAGCCAAAAAACAAGGGGATGATTGGGTGATTCAGGGATCGAAATCCTGGATTACCAATGCCAGCGAAGCTGATTTTATTGTTACGCTGATAAAAACCGACCCGGATTCCAAATCACACGGGATGAGTTTAATAATCGTTCCCACAAATTCAGAAGGTTTATCCATCGCGCCTCCTGAAAAGAAAATGGGCGCTGGTGGGACCCACAGCCATGAGGTCAGATATGATAATGTCGTGGTCCCTCAAGGGAACTTGCTGGGAAATGAAGGCGAGGGATTGGGGCAAACTTTGAAGATCCTGGATGGAGGAAGGATCGCTGTGGGGGCATTATCAGTGGGAATTGCCCAGGCAGCCCTGGATGAGGGGATCAAATATGCCAAGGAACGGGAAACCTTCGGAAAGGTATTAAAGGAACACCAGGCCATCCAATGGATGGTTGCCGATGCAGCCGCAGATATTCATGCCGCTCGATTAATGGTGTATTATGCCGCCTGGTTGAAAGATCAAGGAAAACCCTATACCCAGGCCGGCGCGATAGCCAAACTGTTTGCTACTGAAATGGCAGAAAAGGCTGCCTACAGCGCCATCCAGATTCATGGCGCCTACGGTTACAGCCGCGAATATCCTGTTGAAGCCATGTATAAAGCTGCCAGATTAATGACCATCGGGGAAGGCACAAGTGAGATCCAGCGCCTGGTAATCGCCCGTAAGCTCTTTGAAGAAGGAACGCTGAAGATCGGGTGAGGACTGAATTAATAAAGAGGATGCGGGATCCTCTGGGTGATAGTGAATCCTGCATTCTCAATTCTAATAGGTGTTTACAGGATTTCCTGCAGGATCCCGCATCCTTATGATTAACTAAAAACCGCCTGATAACAGGCGGTTTTTTTCTACTTATTGTCCTAATTATTCTCCGATCATATCCAGCAATGTATCAATGGCTGCCTGGATCTGGGTATCATAGGGTTTTGCCTTCAGCCCCCAGGTTCCCAGGGGAACGATCACGTCGGGCGTTACACCAATTCCTTCCAATACAGTACCATCATTCAACGCCAGGGTTGTGACAGCCAATCGTATCAAAGTGCCGTCTGCCAGAAGCCAACTGGTGATGCCCTCTGTGTTGCCAGCTGAGTTCATACCTACAATGGTAGCTCGCTCCAGCTCCTTCAAAGATGCCGGAAAATAATCAGCCGCGCTGTGACTGGCGCCATCTGTTAGCACAACCAGCGGGGTAATGTCATTCCAACCCACCGGACCACGCATCCGGTAAATTGTCCTCTGCTCACCTTCCCTGAAAGGCCCCTCTGTGCCAACTATGCCTTCAGCAAATACTTCTGTTGACGCATCTGAATTTCCGCCGGGGTTATGACGAACATCCACGATCAAACCATCCAGATCCCCCTCTTCTTCTAATTCTGCAAGGGTTTTCAAGAGATATGATTCGGTATCACCATCAAAGTCCGGCACCCTGATATATGCAATGCGTGGATTTTCATTCACCACGTAAAAATATCTGTAGGGGCAATTCCCGACACCACCTAATGGCAAGTTTATATCTACAGGGTCCTGATCTGGTCCCTGCCACACTGTCAAACTGACAGAATTTCCATCTGTCCCAAATATTGAAGCAATACGGACGTCTCTTGGAAATTCACCATCAATTTTTTCAACCGCTACTCCATCCACAGCCAATATTATGTCTCCCCGGGTTAGACCAGCAGACGCAGCTGAGCTGAGTTCACAAACATCCCAAATAGTTAGATATTCATCTTCCCGACCAGGACCTGGCCAAACCACTATTCCAGTGGCAGGTCTTGGTTCAGGGTCATCTTTGGTCTCAATACTGAATTCTGCGCCCATCCTTTCCGGCGGCACAAAACGACTGTGATCATCATTTAATTCGGAAACCAAATCAGCCAATAACACCCACAGATCTTCTGATGAAGTTATATCTTCTGCTAAACCTACATATTCATCATAAATAGCTGGCCAATCAGCGCCATTATAATTATCCCGTACATATTCCGCATTTATAATGCTCCAGGCCTGTCTGACTATTCCAACATAGTCATCCGGTCCTTCAACCACAACCCCACCAACAGGAGTTGGCGGAACCAGCGTGGTTGATGCAGTTAATGTCTGTATGGCTGACATGGGGTTATTCGCATCAGGTACTTCAGTTTCCACTACGGGCTCAGGCTGGCTGGCACAGGCAGCGAAAAGTAGTCCGATTATTATGAATAAGGTGGCGATCCATAGAGAACGTTTCATATTTTTTCTCCTCTTGATATAAGCTCCACTCAAGCTGCCAGGGGACGCTGATGGCTCGTCTCAGCCTGGCTGTCATTTTCAAGTAATTGTATGGCATGGGTAAGAACCGGGGCTATGATACGGAAATTTTCAAGAGCCCCTTTGGGACTGCCTGGAAGATTAACTATCAAAGTCGTCTTCCTGATGCCGGCTTCAGCCCGGGATAACATGGCATGGGGAGTGATTGTTAAGCTGCCAGCTCGCATGGCTTCTGCCAGGCCTGGCGCAGGACGATCAATTACACGCCTGGTTGCTTCCGGGGTGACATCCCTGGGAGAAAAACCCGTACCCCCGGTAGTCAGGATCACCTGGTTTTCTCCACTATCGGACCAATCTGTCAACAGTTTCCCGATCGCCTCAATATCATCAGGGACAATAGCTGTCTGGGTAACTACCCATCCAGCGTTTTTTATAGCTCCAACCAGAGCCGGGCCGGAAGTGTCTTCCCGGGTACCAGCTGCTGACCTGTCCGAAACAGTCAATACAGCAAATCTAAGGATCATATACCAACTCTATTAGATCAAACCTTCCCAGCTGCCATGGATACCATCATCTGTCACTCCGTAATAATGACGGTACCCGTCCTTGGTCCGCTGGATCAGGTCATAACTGGTGTAGTTGCCCCTTTTCTTTCTGGTGACCATACCCAGATCACCCTGCCAGGAAACCTTAAGGGTATCGATTTTTTTAGGAAGTTTAGCATACTGAGAGATAGCATAATGCCACAACCGGCGGGAAGATTTTAATGTCACGTTCTTAACTACACTGTCATTCCGCAGATCCCGAACGGTGTAATAGTCCTGCCCACCCCTGGTATTAACAGAAACAACCTCCACACCTGTTTTGGGTGGACCCAGATCAGCCGGCTGATCACCTTCAGGTGCAACCATCTGGGAAACATCCTTTGACCCCGGGATGGGCAGCGGTTCAGCATGGATTTCCGCAGGACTTGGACCTTTCTTCTTTTCTCCCTGCAGCACCATTTCCACAATCTCATCCCGCACAGCCATCCCGGTTTCTGTTTCAGTACGCAGATAGATCTTGTTATCATCCACGGCATAGGGTGGGTCGACACCTTTGGGAATCATCACCTGGATGACTTTTTTACCTTCAGTTTCCTGGACCTCAAATTTACATTCCAGTTCAGGACTGATGCGTTTACTAATTTCCTCTTGCAGTTTTTCAACGCCCTGTTTGGGACGCGGGATTCCTTCAAATTTCTTGCCGGGATCACTGGAAATTCCCAGGTAGAGCGTGCCGCCATTTGAGTTGGCAAATGCGCAGACATCAGCGATGATCGAGTATAAATTCCCACCACGGATAGTGATCTTCTCGTGGAAGTCCTGCATGAAGGTTGCCCCTTCCTGCCTGGCGTCTCGAATAAAATCATAAGCTGGTTGAGAGCCGAGCTGATGGGGCTGGGTTCTCGAAAAGTTATTGCTTGCGAAAAGATCCTGGATAGCCTGGAAGCTCTTATCCGGAAGCCGGACATCAGTTGTTCGGTCCCCTACTCCCAGTTTGTTTTGGAATTTGATTTTCTTGACTAGAAGGTGGGCGTCTGATCCCTGGATGCAGTGCATACGCCGGGGATATTCAGGTTTGTTCCCGCTGAAGAAGGATGCAGTAGAATGGCGGCCTTTCTTCTCCAGATCAGTTACTTCCAGTGCAGCCAGGTTGAGGTCCTGGGTATAGGCGATTTTTGTTTGTCCCCCAAATGGGAAGCGGCGCATGGCCACTCCATTATTGGAATTAGCATGGGCTGCGATTGCCATCCCTCCAGCTTCCTGAATGGCTTTGTAGGCAGTCAACACATCAACACTTGCTCCAACAGTTACCGAACCTTCATCCAATTTCTCTGAGGGTATATTTAATTCCAGCAAAAGATGTTCTATATCCCTGACCGGTTTGTCATACGGGAATATGGCCAGGATATGAAATCCAAAAGTTGCTGTGAACTCAAATGCCGGCAAAACCAGAACCCGTTGAAGAAGTTTACCGTATTCATTTAACCGGGATTCTTCCTCAGGATGCAGGCGATTAAGCTTCTGGAGTAATTTCAACTGGTCTATTTCTTCCTGCATCCGGCGGTATCCCGCGACTGTGTTGTGATCTGTAAAGGCGATAATATCCAGGCCTTTTTTGGCAGCTTCTCTCAAGATATCCAGATATCCAATTTCCGGCTGAAGATAATCTTCAGATGCAGGGGTATGTAAATGTAAATCCATGGTGTACCAGGTTAGACCGGTACGATTATTTTTTGTTGCCACAATATCCTCACGATTACAGGAATAGATATCAGGAAACACCCTGACTAGCCTGACCATCATCCTGTTTAATACTGGAAGGGTCAAACATTTGATATATTCACTGCATAATTAATTATCACGGAGGGAACAAAAGATCTATCTTGGGCCAGGATCAATATTCGATTTCCTTGGCAGAAGGTCTCCTGGTGGGAGAAATAATGGAACTCTTAATTCTGCCTGTATTTCCTGGTAGTTAATATCTGATCTCTGATATTGGTTGTTCCTCAACGCAACTTAATACAATAGTACCCGGCAAATAAAGTCATATTCTGACTAGATGGCAGCTTGACATAAATCATTTGGAAGGTTTTTTCTTCCGGGGGGCTGGTTTTTTCGCTGATAAAGCAGCTTCCAGCACTTCTTCAATACTCTCCACAAAGATAAATTTAATCTTTTCCATAACTTCGGGAGGAATATCCTCTTCCAAGTCTGCCTGGTTTTTCTTGGGCAGAATAACAGTTGTTGATCCAGCTCGATAGGCTGCCAGCACTTTTTCTTTGATTCCGCCAACCGGAAGTACCTGGCCCCGAAGCGTGATCTCACCCGTCATGCTGATATTGCTCTTAACCGGGCGGCGGGAGATCAGCGAAACCAGGGCAGTTGCCATAGTCACACCAGCGGAAGGCCCATCTTTTGGTTGAGCTCCGGCAGGGACATGAAGGTGAATGTCTTGGTCCTTGTAAAAATCGGGGTCAAGCCCTAATTTTCCGGCTTTGGAACGAACATAGGATAAAGCAGCCTGGGCAGATTCCTTCATCACCTCACCCAGGGATCCAGTTAACTGAAAACTGTTTTTACCGGGCATGGTAGTCGCTTCCACAAATAACACTTCACCGCCAGTGGAGGTCCAGGCTAATCCAGTAGCTACACCGGGCACGGATGTTCGATTTGCCAATTCTTCATCGCCATAATATTTCGGGCGCCCAAGGAATTCTGCAACTTCCTTCACTCCTATTTTAACAGATGTCACCTTTTCTTCCGCTATCAATGTGACAACTTTTCTGCACAATGAACCAATTTCCCTTTCCAGGTTCCTGACTCCGGATTCCCTGGTATAGGAGCGGATAATCAACTGCAAAGCTGGGTCTGTAAAATCAATCTCGTCATTCCGTAAACCGTTTTCCCGGATCTGCCTCGGAATCAAATAGCCTTTGGCAATGGATTTCTTCTCTTTATCCGTATAACCGGATAACTTTATGATTTCCATCCGATCCCTTAACGGTGACGGAATAGGCTCTAATAAATTTGCCGTGGTAATAAACATCACTTTCGAAAGGTCATAGGCTACCTCCAAATAATGATCTCTGAACTCTTTATTTTGTTCCGGATCAAGCACTTCCAATAAAGCCGAGGTGGGATCTCCCCGATAATCCCGGCCCAATTTATCAATTTCATCCAGCATAAAAACCGGGTTGTTCTTCCCGATCCTTCTGAGAGCCTGTAGAATTCTGCCGGGCATGGCACCGATATATGTTCTTCTGTGCCCACGAATTTCCGCTTCATCTCTTACGCCGCCCAGGGAAATCCGAATGAATTCCCTGTCCAATGACCTGGCGATAGAACGCCCCAGAGAGGTTTTACCAACCCCCGGAGGTCCAACAAAACATAAAATAACACCTTCCCGTATCTGGCGGATACCATCATCGAAGGAATCATCAAACTCCCCTTCCCTTTCCTTGCGCAGTTTCCTGACTGCCAGGAATTCCAGAATCCTTTCCTTAACATCCTCGAGACCAAAATGGTCTTCATCCAGTACTTTCCTGGCCCGGGTTATATCCAGGTTATCCTCAGTCATTTCTGACCAGGGCATCGAGACCATCCAATCCAGATAAGTCCGGATCACACCGAACTCTGCGGCCGCAGAAGGCAAATGGGACATGCGATCCAGCTCTCGCCGGGCTTGTTTATTGGCTTCTTCCGACATGCCGGCTTCATCGATCTGCCGCCTGAACTCATCTATTTCTGCCGCCTGATCGCCTTCTTCTCCTAACTCAGAGCGAATGGCTTTGATCTGCTCCCGCAGGAAATATTCCCGCTGGACTTTTTCAATTTCTGACCGGGCCTGGTTTTGAATACGCTGCCCGATTTCCAGCATTTCCAGTTCCCTGGTCAGGAAGTTAACTAATTTAAGCAGTTTCTCTGAAACAGAGTTCAGTTCCAGCAGCTCCTGGGCTTCTGCCAATTCAAGGCGCTGGAAATTTGCCACAGTGTACACAACCTGAAGGGGATCATCCAGCGCCATAACAGCATCCACAAGTTCCTGGGGAACTGATGGTACCAGATTGGTGATTTCAGAAAATTGATCCCTGGCTTGACGGGTAAGGGCATCGATTTCCAGATCTTTTTCAACTTTAATCGGGGATAATTTGATCTTTGCCTTCAGGTAGGGTTCTTCCTGGACAAATTCCTTGAGGTCAAAGCGAGTTATACCCTGGACCAGCAATCGAATGGTTCCATCTGGTGCTCTAAAAAGTCGGTGAACCGAGGCAACAGTGCCTATCTTGTAAAGATCTTCCGGTCCTGGATGTTCATTCTGGGGATCTTTAGATGTTACCAACCCGATTAGGCGGTCATCGGCTGACAGCACATCATCAACCAGGCGAATAGACCTTGGCTGGCCGATTGACAGAGGAACTGCGGTTTCTGGATAAACAACCAGTCCCCGCAAGGGCAGGATTGGCAGCTGGGATGGTATTCTACCGATCAGCTCTCGCTGATTGATCTCGTCACCATCATCAATCTCCAAATCTGACAGATTGGGCACAACCGAACCTTGCAGAATTTGCTCCAGGGAGAGATCCTCCCGGTTGACCCATTCCAGCAGCTCTAAAAATTCTGAACTCCATCTTGAGGCAGGCATAAATATATTTTTCATACTCCTAAATTTTGACAAAAACCCCAAACAGGTGGGAATTTATTCTTCAGAACTAATTTTAACACAGAGAAGGGGGCTAACCAACCGGGACACACAAATATACAAGAGATTAACAAACACTGGATTATTAAAACTTTATAGGATGAAGCCCGGCACCCTTGTTGGATAACAGGAGTAATATAGAATATGAAATATAAAATATAAAATTTAGGATTGGAGGATACCATGTTTACCAAAAAAATGCAGAAATCCATGAATGATCAGATCCACCATGAATTGGAGTCCGCCTACATCTATTTAGCGATGGCGGCTTATTTTACATCGGAGAATTATCCTGGATTTGCTCATTGGATGAAAATGCAGTTTGATGAGGAAATGCTCCATACCTTTCGTTTTTATGATTACATCCACAGCCGGGGCGAAAAAGTGATCTTACAGACCATTGAAGCACCGCCAGCGAAATTCGATTCCCCCCTGGCTGTTTTTGAAACTTCTCTGGCTCACGAAAAGAAGATCACCAATGATATTCACAATCTCTATGCATTGGCCATGGAAGAAAAAGATTATCCCAGTCTTTCTTTCCTGCAGTGGTTCATCGATGAACAGGTCGAAGAAGAAGAACATGTTGGAGAAGTGGTTGAAAACGTAAAACGCGTCAGCGGAGTTGACCACGCTATGTTAATGCTGGACCGAGAGTTGGGACAGCGACTGCCACCGACAGTTGAAACAGTATAAACTTGGTTCAAAAAAGGTAGGGGTCCTGAGCCCTTCGACTCCCATCTCGGCGGAGTTTATACAGAGCGGTGTGAAGTACTCGATGTCCGCTCAGAATAAGCAAGACGAAGGGATCGGTCGCCCATTTTATCTTTCAATGACAAACGCAATCCACTTTGGATTGCGTTTTCTGTTAATAAATGATCTGGCACCCTCGGGGTGAATCGAACCTGCAACCGTCGGATTAGAAGTCCTATGGGCTCCAGACAGAGCAATTTAAGAATAAAGCTCTTAGAGCCCGTTCTAAAGCCATCCTGCCCATACATGCGGAGAATGTCTAAATAGAATAAGTAAAATCCTATGGTTATTATACCAAATTAGGGGGTTTTTTGGGGAACTACTATATGCCTTACTGCGAAAACAACCGCATAGTCACACCCGCATTTTTGGGGTTCCTTTTTCCTCTATTTTGGATAGAGATTTCAGAAATCGTGCATTGATAAAATGAAAAAGCTGATGCCTCTGACTAAGCAGAATGATTATAACAAAGAGAAGGTTAGCAGTCAATTCAGGAGGATTTCTAAAATGAGTCAGGCTCTCATTTTTGTGTAAACATAAGATAACCTGAGCAAACCAGCTTATAATCAGTATTTAGATAATAGTTGTTATCATAATTATTAACCTTATAATTTTCCTCAATATAGATTTAAGCAAACAAACAACAAAAGGTTCTCATGGGAGAGTTACGGAAAATTATTGATAAAGCCCTTGGTCATTTGTTAGTAAGAACCCTCATAGGGTTTATGGCTACTTTGGCTACTTATTTCCAATATCGTGAAAGTGATGCCACAATTTGGTTTTGGATTTTATTGATTGTTATATTAATCTCAATAATATTGGTTATATGGAAACCTACAATAGAACTCCTAAATAATTATCAAAAAAGAAGATTAATTGAAAGAACTAAAAGAATAGAGCAAATTCAAAAAATCGATATATTAACACAGTTGATTAATGAATTTATTTCAATTGAAAGAACAAAACAATTTTCAATCAAAAATGATGAAGGAATTAATATCAGAGCAGTAGCAATATTAATAGTAGAAAGAGAAATTGGTGTTATTTTGAATATTGGAAAAAACGAGAATATCCAGGCTGGAACAAGATTAAAGATTTTCAGAAGAGATAATTTTACATCATCTGGAGAAGTAATCGAACAACCACTAGCTGTTGTTGAAGTTAAATATGTTCAAATAGGCAATAATTGTTCCCAGGCAGTTGTCATACACCAAATAGACAAGGATTATTGGGATAATGTGCAAATTATTTTAAGAACTGAACAAAGCTTAGATCCCCCTCAAAATTTTTCTGTTCCATATATTATTAGTGAGTTATCAGAATTATCTCTTGAGGATATCACAGCTATTAAATTATATTTGGAATTGATTCGTAGTAGTTTAATCAGCAATTCACAATTAGCAAATTTGGAGAGCTAAAATGATTTACGGTAAAGTTGCTAGAATCCTC